>JBPCWB010000599.1:0-8482 GCA_051009955.1 Hyphomicrobiaceae bacterium
CCGGCAATCTTGACCAGGTCATTGTCAGCATCGGAAAATCGCATGGCTGGTGTCGGATAGTAAGGGCCTTCCGTCGCAGACGGTGTGCGCCGGGCAAAGGCAGCGGTCGGTATGAGTAAGGTCGCCGGCAGCGCCGCCAACAATCTGACAATGTGGCGACGCGAAGCCAGTCGCCAGGCCGTCCTTGTAGTCGGGTTGCGTGGCATCGCGATCTCCTGGGCTGTCGATTCCGCACGATACGGCGCACCGTAACACCGCCGGCCGATCGCGTGAAACTGCCAGACGTCATTTGTGCGCGTCCGGGAGCCACCGCGCTACGACAAGCGGCGGGCGCCGTGCGGTTCCAGTTTGCCAGCGAATGTGCCTGAATTGAGATTGGAGCCGGCGGGCACTCTGTCGTGACATGCCCTGTGCTGGCGATGGCAGGCGCGCATCGTGTCTGCCCGCCATCGCGCATTGATCCAAGCGTTGCTCTCGGCTCGCCCCCAGCTTCCAGATCTGTCGGAGCAGGCCCAGTGGGCAGTGCCAACACTTGGTTCAAAATCAGAATTTGAAATTGATTCCGGCACGAACGATGTGCAGGCCGTCAACGTCTATGTTGGTTGTTGGAGCAGTCCCGACGTCGATGTCGCCGAGATCGACATAGAGATACTCACCTTTGATACTCCAGTTCTGCGATAGCCTGAACTCAGCGCCGCCGCCCACTGTAAAGCCGGTTTTCGTTTCCGACTCGGTCACGCCGCCGGCCGTTGCATCGACGTCCGCAATCGCCAGCCCAGCTGTGACAAACGGCATGGCGCCATTGCCGAGTGGCAGTCCAAGTCGACCGCGAACGGTCCAAAGCCAGTCGATATCGATCCCGGAACCGTCGATCGTCGTCGTGGAAAAATCCGCTTCACCACCGACGACCAATTGTCCAGCCCGCGTATTGAAGCCGACCGTTCCGCCGCCGGCGATACCATCATTGTCATCGTTGACCGAACCGCCCAGATGTCCGCCGACGTACAATCCCGCCCAGGTATTCGATCCGGAAAAGGCAAATGACTGGCCGCCGCTTTCGTAAATCTGTGCGGCTGACGGCGATGCCCCCGCGAGCGCCGCAACAGCGCTAATGACCAAACTCAATGCAAAGCCACGACTCCATATAGTACGCAACATTATTGCCCTACCTCTTGTGATGGATACCCGATGGGACGCAATGAACAACGCAACGCACTTAACTCGGCAGGACCCTAGCACCGGCGGATCAGCAGGCTATTGCTAGAGTGCCACATAACAATGCCGCGATGACTGGGCCTGTGGGATTTGTGCTTACGGTATAAGCCTTTAGCTCAATGGACCGCGGCAGGCGCGGGCTGTGGATTGCGGGAATAAGCTCTCCGTCGCACACTGTGTTCTGCCAAATGCCTCCGCAATCGATGTTGATCACTCGGCCGGCGGCAGTCAGTGGACCTCAGGTGCGCCGCTATCGGAGGCCTATTTGATCTGCATCAGCGCGGGCAACCCGACAGTCTTGTTATTGGACTTGACGGAAGGAGAAATTGGGCGATGAGAGACTTCAAAGACCGAGAAGAACAGTTGCGAAACCGACTCCAGGAACTCGATAGTCGGTTGCACCGTATTGAAGATCATTTGGAAAAGACGCCGGATCCCGATTGGGAAGAGCAGGCGACCGAGGCTGAAATGGACGAAGTGCTGGAGGGCCTTGGCCAAGCCGGCGTGACCGAGATGCAGGCGATCTATGCCGCGCTGACACGCATCAAAGGTGGGACCTATGGCGTCTGTGTGCGTTGCGGAACTGATATTTCGGATGAACGATTGGAAGTCTTGCCCCACACGCCGATCTGCAAGGTATGTGCCGCCGAAATAGCCCAGTAAGGCGAACGCCCAACTTGCATCCCATCTGCCGAACGCGAGCCACCATCGCCAAGAAAAAGGCCGCCGGTCCACGGGGGGATGACCGGCGGCGCAGGTGAGGGAGTAATGCGTATCAGCGAGGGAGGGAGGGGGGAGGGGGAGATCCGCTCGGCTGATAGATGCACCATAGGCTGCCGGGGCCCGGGTGACTGTTCCCTGGGTGACAGGTCAGATTTTTTTTAACTATTGCCGAGTTTGTCGCTGCAGGCGGGCCAGCCACGACATCGATCGTGGTCGATTTCTGCTGTCGAGGCATCTGGAGACTGCCATCAGGCGCGACCGTGCGATCGACGGGACCATCCAAGACAGGATGAGCCGCAGGGCTTGAAAAGCGTTAAGACTCTATCTGTACAATTGTCGCGCGGTCGCGGCGGCCCTGGATGGCGTGCGCGGCCCAAGGCGGTGCATTGTTTTTGGTTGATCGCGTCATGCTGCTGATATTTACCTGTCGAGATGTGGACGCTGGCGGCGATCTTTATCACTACACGCAGTGCGGCCTTGCCAACGTCTGGCTTGATAACGGCGTTGCGCGGGAGCGATCAGGCGAGGGCACAACTCTGACGATCGCCAATCGCGACGACCTTCATGCCGCCATCGCCGAGCAGATACGCAAGCGCCCATTAAGTCGTGATGAGGCTCTTTTTGTCGCGACAACGGTGGGCATTGTCAGAACCGGATCCTGGCAGTTCGTGCACGTGCATTGAGTGTCATAGAAATTCGTACTGCCGACAGCGTCAACAGGGTTACCGGCTACGCACGACGAAAGCCGATAGCCTGGTGTGTGTCTGTTCGGAGACGGCACTATCTTCGCGTGAAATAGTTGCGGGAGAATTAAGGGCCGTCCCGGCTCCCGGTGTGTGTGCTGCGGATTGCCGGGACGGCCGCTCGACGCAACCAGGCTATCGAGCACCTGTCACAGTGTCAGGAGTTGGCGCCGGCAATGCGGCGTTGTTGCGTCAATTTCCAGCACAGTTCAATGACGGTCGACAAATGCGTATGCTCCAAGACGGTCAATCCGCCATGGCCCAAAAGACCGTGCATGCAGTCATGCAGTTCGACGGTGCGTTCAACATGTTCCGCACGCGTCAGTCCAAGTTTGTATGTGCTATTAATTCGACGAACGGCCCAGGAGGCAAAGCTCCACCTTTGGCGTCGGTCGAAATCTTGCCAGCGGCTGGCGATCGCGTATTCCGTCAAGCCCAACCGATCCTTGTAAGCTTGAACCGGGAAAGCGAGGACGACAAACAGTGCGGACAGGCCCACGACGCGAAACAACATATACGCGCGACTCTTTACTCTTGTATCAGGCAATCCTGACGGTCAAAGGCCCAGACCCGCGCCTGAGCTAACCGCCTGCGATGGCAAGAGTATGTTACCGAGTGGTTAACAAGTAGTTGCCTCGCCTCGGTTTGCCAATGTGATACGACATACGTCACTTCATCGAAGGAACGGCTTTTCCCGGGAAGAAGATAATGAGCGGGCATTTATTCCTGGTTTGGTGATACCATATTCAGAGCCTTAGTGGTGCCGCTGTCGCTTGTGCGATCTCCGCGATGGTGCTGACAAGTGCCAGATCCCTACCTTGAAAGCTGAGGAGCATCTGTATGCCAAATTATATCCCGACGCCGGTCGATTGGGTTCGCGAGCAAGTGGAACTCTACGAAGGTAGCGAAGGAACCAAGGGTACGACGCTTCGTGATACCGGCCTGCCAGTCATCATCGTCAATCATATCGGCAAAAAGACCGGCGCGTTGCGCAAGACACCTCTGATGCGCGTCAAGGACGGTGAGTCCTATGTGCTTGTCGGCTCCTTGGGTGGCGCCCCGAAGAACCCGGTCTGGGTGTACAACATTCGGCACAATCCCCAAATTGAGATCCGCGACGAAACCTCGGTTCGACCAATGGTTGTACGTGAGGTGACCGACGAGACCGAGCGGAACCGATTGTGGGATTTGAGCGTTGCCGCCTTTCCCCCTTACGCCGACTACCAGAAGAAAACCGAGCGGCGCATTCCGCTCTTTGTTGCCGATCCGCGTTGAGGCGATGAGGCCCGGTATCCAAGTTGAATTGTTGGTGGTGCTGCGCCTGCGGCCCCCGGCAGTAGGATATTGTCTCCTGCCGGGGCGCGGTGGTCTACGCGGCGCGTGAAACCTTGCGTGTCAAATCGAGCACCGCGAGCATGAGGCCAAAGCGATCGTCAACGGCCTCACCAACGATCGAGAAATAGGTTGCGTCAACGGGGACGATTTCGCCCATCACTTCGCCGCGCTCAAAATGCAACTCGGCTTGATGCTTGCGCGCGATCGCCTGCATTTTGCGGTTCTCGGCAAGGCAGCTCAAATACAGCCGCCTGACGCCGCGATTTCTGGCCGACCGAATAACAAACCCCATCAGCTCAGTACCGATGCCCCGATCCTGATACGCACGCTCCACCGAGAACGCGGCTTCGGCTTCGTCACCCCACTCATCCGCCAACTTGCGCAGCTCGGCAGCGGCGACGACGGCGCCATCAACTTGGTAGGCGTAGACGATACTGCCCATATGCGACATCCGATCGGCATAGTCACGGATGAAGTCGTCCGACACCGAGTGCGCGAACCGCAAGCGCCGGCTTTCCAGATCAAGACGCAGCAAATGGTCTCGGAACCTGGACGATTCCGATGGCCACAGTTTTCGGCTCATTCCTCCCCAGTCTCGGTGATTGCTCATGATCCACCTCCGAACTGGACATACGTCACATCTCAACCGCCCGGCTTTTGTCGCCGGGTCGCTGCAAGTCACATGAGGATAGATCATGACAGCCGTGCGGCAGCCTTCGAATCCTGTCACATATGTGGAAATGCCGCAGCCATTGTTACGGCCGTACTAAGCAGTCTGAGAAGAAAGGATTTCGGGGCGCTGTGTGTGCCCGGTCAATTGCTGAGCTCTGCGCCGAGCAGCTTATCGATCCTCTTGCGGACAAGATTGCGATTCGCCCCGCTGCCGATGTAAAGCGTGCTGACCATGCGGAGCGACCTGTCGGTCAAATATGCAAATATCGCATGGTCCATATTGTAGCCGTCTTCGTGCGGGCGCTTGGCATAGGTCGTCTTGAATGACTTTGCAATCGCTGCGATCGCCTTCTCAGATCCGGTAAGGCCGATAATGCGCTCGTCGAAGTAGCCTATATAGGTCTTCAAGACACTGGCCGTGTCGCGCTCGGGATCCACCGTTATAAAGACAAAGTTCAGCCGATCGGCGCGTGGACCCAGATCCGCCATCAGTGTTGCGACTTCATTGAGGGTCGTCGGACAAACGACCGGGCAGTGCGTGAAACCGAAATGGAAGACTGTCGGCTTGCCCAGCAGTCGCTTGGCTGCGACGGGCCGGCCATGTTGATCGATAAGTCCCTCGACGAAGCCATTGGCCGTTGACGCTTTGTCATCCGACGTTGCTGGCGAAACGGCAAATGTAACGGCTGCCGTTGCGATGGTTATGGCCAGACCTGCGACTGTCAGCAAACGTGAAATGGGACGATAACGCATGGCGGATATCCTGCTTTCAGTTGACTCGACCCGGTCACTCATCGGTTGCGCCATTGCTTGTCGTGCGTATTTCTCAGGATCGTCGTCGCCAGCTGGCGCAAGTGCATCATAATCGGCAGGGCGAGCCAACGGTCGCTGCGATCGTTGCCGATCGTTAATATGCCTGAATGCTGACTCTTGTCCGCGTCAATGACAGGATCCAAATCGTAAACGCCAAGGTCGCGGCGCAGCTTTTCGATTTCATTGAATTTTCCGGTCAAGAACAGCCAGCCGGGCTTGGCACCGAACGCTTGCCAATATTGCTTCAAGGCGCCGGCCGAGTCGACTTCCGGATCGATCGATATCGATAACAATGTGATCTCGCGCCCCATCCAGCGCTTCAACAGGTCGTGCAATTTGGTCAACTGCACGGTGTTCATGGGACACACGTTCGTGCAAGTGGTGTACATCAAGTTGATCAGGACCACCTTGTTCTTGACGAGATCATCGTAGAAGCGCACGCGTTTGCCGTGTTGTGTCGTCAGCCAGATGTTTGAAAATTTGTCGGACTGCTTCCGCCGCCCGGCGCGCACCAAAGCGTTGGCTCCAGTGGGGCTCGTCGCAGCCTTGACGCGCTCGACATTGCGTGAGCCGGCCGTTCCGGCTCCAGCTTGAATTGGCAAGCCGAACACTAGGACAAGGCAAATGCAGGCCCACAGACTTACGACAAGCCGCGCTGCAATTCGCTGCGTCCTCTGACCTTGCCCATTGCGCCCAAGATGATCACGCAATCCATTCATTGCGCCATGCCCTATCCGCGATTTCCCCGGCGGCTCATGTCGAACTCGCATTCCGGAAATCCGACCCCGCGGCCTTCCAGTCTTTCAATGTTACCGACCTCATCAAAGTAAAGGCGCTTGTCGTGCTCTAGATCAATGCAATCGGGGACGACACCGGATTGCTCTGACGCAATCATAGTCTCGCCATCCATCGGAGGGGCTGCATCAATGGCACCACTGGTCCCATCGATCGGCGTCGGATCATGTGTCGCCATCATGCGCATATCCTCGTGCTCGATAGCATGGCAATGGAACACGAACGGGCCGGTGAATGATCGGAACTTGAGCAGGATTTTCGCTTTGTTGCCGCCTTCGAGATTGAAGGTATCGCAATTAAATCGTCGTTCTCGCCGAATTCGCCCACCGTTAAGGGACCGCACCTGGAAGCCTTCAAGGTGCGCATGAATCGGGTGCCACCAACCGCCGGAACTGTTCTCAATTGTCCATTGTTCAGCGCCCAAGCCAAGCTTCGGTACGGCGTCGGCCCGGCGCGGATTGTAGAGTTGGTTGTTGACGACCCAAGCTCCGTTTGAACGCTCAAATTGGAATTTCCGTTTCGTGTGCACAATTTCGCGTGGAATGAAGGCAAATTCACCTTCCTGATCCCCGATCAGCGCCGGATCAAACTGTCCCTTGTAACCGCGAATGAGATCACGATCCCGAAGGCCCAATTCGTTGTGATTTGGACCCGACACTTCGAATTTCATTAGAGTGATGCGCTTACTTGGATCGATCTCCTTTCCTTTACGCCCGTCTTCCTGGTGCAGGATGTTTTGCAGGAAGACATCATCCGGTGCTCCTCGAAAATCGATGATCACATCATGGCGCTGGCCGGGTGCGAGATTGAATCTGCGCACCTCGACGGCCTCCGGAAGCAACCAGCTGTCAGTACCAATTATATGCATCTTTTGCCGATTGCTCAGACGGATTTCCATGTAGCGAGAGTTCGATGCATTGAGGATGCGCATGCGATACTTGCGCCGCTCCAATTTGTGGAATGGCTGTACGACTCCGTTGACTGTTGGGACGTTTCCGAGCCGACCATTGTGGTCGAGGAAGTCATAGTAGATTGCGCCGTCGTCAGTGAATATCTGGTCGCCGAGTGCCAACCCGAAATCCAGAGGTCCGCCCAAACCGTCGGTATTGAGATTGCCTTCGGCATCCAAGAGAGCCGGAATGCGGCCTATTTCGGAAAGTTGCGCCTCTCTCCTGCTTCTGACGAGATAGAACCCGGCTAGGCCGCGGGCAACATTGAAACCGGTCACGTCCATGGCATGGTCGTGATACCATAGTGTTGATGGAATCCAGGTCGTGTCGAAGGGCCCTTCGCATGCAGACGCGAACCCATGTGGCCCTTTGGACATATCCGTCTCTCTTGGAGCCGTGTTGGGATAAAAATAGTCCCGGCCCTCACCGGCCAGCGTATAAAAGTCAGGATAGCCGTCAGAGTGCGCCGGGGCATGGACGCCGTGCAAGTGCATGGACGTCTCGTGGTCGTGATTGGTCGTATTTACGATGTTCTCGCCACTGCGCCCTCTCGTCAAATGATTGAAATTTCGCACAACGACCGGGGCTTGATAGTCGACTACAATTGTCGGACCGGGGGTGCGCCCTTCGCCTTGAGGCGTCTGACCATCGCGATAGGTGAATACAGGCGTATCGGGCCCGCCCGGCACAAACCGTTGCGTCGTCTCCTCGATATGGAGTTGAAATTCTTTCTCGTGCGATCTGCCGGGCGTAATGGCGTTCCAGTCATCACAATGGCCGAACTCAGGCGCTATGCCATGATTTACGTCTTCCGGGACTCCGTTCGGCTGTTGCGGCCCGCGCGCCCAAACATCCTGAGGCGATATCTGTCCTTGTTCTTCGAAGAACCCATGGTCCTGTCCCGCCGCAACTGGAGGAAAGTAGAGGGGTTGCGTGAACGGCCGATAACCGAAGAAGCGGCCGCTCTTGGTCGCCTCCTTTGCCCAAAGCTTGGTGCCATTGTGCGACCCCGTAAAAGAGGCCGGCAAGGCCAGGCTTGCGCCGGCGAACATCCCCAAGCCAATTGCTTCGCGACGGCTGAATCGACGTACCATGCTGCGGCCTCCGGACACTTAAGAAACTGATTCAACGGGCTCGCGGTTCCCTTCCTCAGATCCCACTGACGTGAGCAAGACAGGTACGGGCAGTGCCCCAAGTTAGGTACGATGACCTATCCAACGCGCAAAGATCTCGGAC
>JBPCWB010000600.1:0-3250 GCA_051009955.1 Hyphomicrobiaceae bacterium
GGTAAGAGCGGACGGGTCACATCTATCTGCTGGTTGGGGAGGGTCACATGGCCTATGATGACACCCTCTTCCAATTGGGGATGGACTTGACTCGTTCAAGCACCGCCCAAAAGGAAGATCATGGTGATAACGCGCGCGTAGCGCATCAGTCTCAATATTCGTCACGGGAACCGTTCGGTTCACAATCGACGGATGAGCGCAAAGACTTCTTCATAGAACGCGATGGCGTTCGCTATGCCGGAAACCACCTGCTTATCGATTTGTTCGGGGCCCGGCGGCTTGATGATATCAAGCACGTAGAACGAACCATGAAGCGTTGTGTTGAGGTCGCTGGAGCGACTCTACTCCACGTTCACCTGCATCACTTCACGCCAAATGGTGGTGTATCAGGGGTTGCCGTTTTATCCGAAAGCCACATTTCGGTGCACAGTTGGCCGGAGGCGGACTACGCCGCATTCGACGTCTTCATGTGTGGCGATGCCCGCCCGGAATTGTGTGTCGAGGTTCTCAAAGACGCATTCGACGCGCGCGAGGCTGTCGTGAAGACGCATCAGCGCGGCGAAGATCTCGACCTCCAGGCATGGCAGGAGGCCGCCTCGCAAACCGTGCCGGAACGCGAGGTCGAGGCCGCCTGACGGTACACCACCGTTCAATTCTGCGCATAGACATTGCCTCACGCGGACTGCCCATTGGACGGTCCGCGTGAGTGCGTTGCAGATGGCAGAACTCTGTCAAAATCGAACAAAGGACCAGCCGATATGGCCAAGCGTTGGATCGCAGAAACGTTCCATCCAGACTGGCGTCCTGCCATTCGCGCCGACAAGATCCTCCATGAAGTCAAGACCGATCACCAGCACCTGGTGATCTTCGAAAACACCTTCTGGGGCAAGGTCCTGATCTTGGACGGCGTCTTTCAACTCACCACCCGCGACGAGTACATTTATCATGAGATGATATCCCACGTGCCATTGATGGCTCTGGAACGTCCACGGAAAGTGCTGATTATCGGCGGCGGTGACGGAGGCGTACTGCGCGAGGTGTTGAAGCATCCTTCCGTGCAACAGGCGACGCTGGTCGAAATCGATCAGCAAGTCGTCGACACGTCGCTGAAATACTACCCTGAGATCGGTCGCAAGGCGTTTCGCGACAAGCGGGCAAACATCGTTATTGCCGATGGATGCAAGTACGTTGCGGAAACAACCGAGAGATTCGACGCAATCATTGTCGACTCATCCGAACCGATGGGCCCCAGCGCCGTTCTCCATTCCAAGGCATTCTTTGCGGACTGCAAGAGGGCTCTCAAGAATGGCGGCATCTTCGTCACGCAAAACAGTCTGCCGTTCCATACCCCACAACATTTGGCGGCAACGACCAAGGCACTCGGGTCGCTGTACAAGACGGTCGCGCCCTACGTCTGCACGCACCCGAGCTACTTCGGTGGAGAGTTTTGTCTCAACTGGGCATCAGACAACACTGATCATCTTGCCGTGCCAACAACAACGATTGCTCACCGGGCCAGCAGACGCGGCATTTCAACGAAGTACTGGACACCCGCCTATCATACGGCGGCTTTTGCTCTGCCCGGATACATCGAAAAAATTGTCGCGCGCGCGCAGAGAAAACCGACGGAAACGAGGAACAAGACACGTTAACTATCTAGTTCCGCCAGGGAAGCGTGGCTTCCCGAATCGGCGATGAACACAACATCACTGTGATGTGACCGGCCGCGACCGCTTGTCATTTGTTTCGACGCCGGCGCGACACTATCTGGGGTTAGAAAGACGGATGCTCACAAGTCGAAAACGACGGGAGCAACCATAATGATCGGGAGCAATCCATGACGAATAACAAAGATCGATCGGGGGCCGCGAAGAGGAAGTTCAGTCTAGGTGACGTGAACGGCCTATTGATCGTTGCGGCGGTCTTGACGGGAACAGTTCTTATGACGGGCGCCACTGAAGCTCGTTTCCAGGCCGAGGCCGTGGAGATGGCGAAGAATGAGGCGAAGATGAAGATCGCGCATTGCCCGATTGGGCAATACTTGAAGGATTCCGTCGTGCGCTGATTGGCGCTGTTCGACACCCATCGCTCGTCAAAAACATGGGCTCCGGCGCAAGCCGGGGCCCTTTTGCTGTTAGTCAGTCGGGTTCCGTCCACGCTCCCGGATATCCGGCTAGAGCAACCTGCTTTGTGTCGGAACAGGTTGGATCCGACATGAGGCACGATGATCCAGCCCCCCATCAGCCATCCTTGGCCGCATACGTATGGTCTTTGGGTGGAAAGGTGCGTGAGCGAACCTCATCCGCATAGGCCTGGATGGCCGTTTCAATGTCTGGACCGACAGAGGCGTACTTTTTGACAAATTTAGGCACTCGATCAGTAAAACCGAGCATATCCTCCATGACCAGGATCTGGCCGTCGCAATGTGCCGATGCTCCGATGCCGATGGTTGGAATAGGGACGCTTTGGGTGATCTTGACGGCGAGAGGCTCCGCGATAGCTTCCAACACGACGGCAAAGGCTCCGGCATCGGCAACCGCCATGGCGTCGGCTTCCAAGGCTGGCCACTGGTCCCTGACGCGACCTTGGGCCTGGTATCCGCCAAGCGTATTGACCGACTGTGGCGTCAAGCCGATGTGCGCCATCACCGGAATGCCCCGGTCGACGAGAAATCGAATTGTCTCGGCCATGCGCACGCCGCCCTCCAACTTGACGCCGCCGCACCCCGTCTCCTTCATAATGTGTGATGCGCTGCGGAAAGCAGCCGCCGGACTCTCCTCATAACTCCCGAACGGCAGGTCAACGACAATCAGGGCCGTGTGCGAGCCACGGACGACAGCCTGTCCATGTATGATCATAAGATCCAGTGACACCGGCACTGTCGAGGGCAAGCCGTGAAGCACCATTCCAACTGAGTCACCAACCAAAAGAAAATCGACGTAGGGATCCGCCAGGGCTGCGGTTTGGGCGTGATAGGCCGTTAAGGAAACGATCGGCTCACCACCTTTGCGCCGAACAATCTGCGTTGCCGTCAGCCGCTGGACACTCGCCTGTCCTGACATTACGCACCTCCGCCGGCGCCCATCGTGTCGCATTCATCAGTTTCGTGACAAACCCTTGGCCGCCAGTTCCGCCTGATATTCGGCCCACTTGGCGTCCTTTTCACGACCAAGCTCCTCAAGATAACCCCACGAGTAGAGGCCCGTATCGTGACCGTCATCAAAGGCGATGCGCACGGCATAGCTGCCGA
>JBPCWB010000601.1:0-5694 GCA_051009955.1 Hyphomicrobiaceae bacterium
CCCTGCCAAAGATCTTCCGTCTGACCAAAGGCGGCAAGCTGATTGATGGTGTCTTCCGTGGCGAGACGATCAACACGCCCTCGATGCTGTGCGTCGAAGATTATCTGGACACCCTGAAGTGGGCGGAGGGGCTGGGCGGCAGCCAGGCTTTGATGGCGCGCGCCGACCGCAATGCCGGCGTTCTGCATGCCTGGATTGCTGCCACCGATTGGATCGAAAATCTGGCCGTTGATGCGGCGACTTGGTCCAACACGTCCGTATGTCTCAAGATCGTCGACGCGGAGATCGCCACGCGCTCCACCGCAGACCAGGCGGCGTTTGCGAAGTCAATGACTGCGTTGCTCGAAGAAGAAGGCGTTGCCTACGATATTGATGCCTATCGGGACGCGCCGCCCGGTCTCAGGATCTGGTGCGGCGCGACGGTCGAAGCAAGCGATGTCGAAGCGCTGACGCCTTGGCTGGATTGGGCATTTGCCAGCGCCAAGACAGGTGCAACGGCAACCGCATGATGGAATGAGCGGACAGCGCTGCGTTGTCCGCCAACACGAACTCGCAATTCAGACAAACCAACATGTGGAGCAATCGGCATGGTTTCTCGCGTTCTCATCTCGGACAAGTTGTCTGAGGCAGCCGTCGGCATCTTTCGTGATCGTGGACTCGATGTCACGTTTGAACCGGACCTTGGTAAGGACAAGGAGCGCCTAGCCCAGGTTATCAAAGATTATGATGGTCTCGCGGTGCGCTCGGCAACAAAGGTGACCGAGAAGATGATCCAGAGCGCTGATCGTCTTCGCGTCGTTGGCCGGGCAGGGATCGGCGTCGACAACATCGACATCAAGTCGGCGACCGCCAAAGGCATCATCGTTATGAACACGCCTTTCGGAAATTCCATCACGACAGCCGAACATGCGATTTCCTTAATGCTCGCGCTGGCACGTCAGATCCCGGCGGCCGATATTTCGACGCAGCTTGGCAAGTGGGAGAAGTCGCGTTTTATGGGCGTGGAAATCACTGGCAAGGTGCTCGGCATCATCGGATGCGGCAATATCGGTGCGGTGGTTGCGTCGCGCGCGCTGGGCTTGAAGATGCGGGTCGTCTCATTCGACCCGTTCCTGTCGCCTGAGCGCGCCATAGAGCTCGGTGTCGAGAAGGTTGAACTCGATGAGCTTCTCGCACGTGCCGACGTCATCACTTTGCACACACCGCTCACCGAAAAGACCAAAAATATTCTTGACCGTGCGGCGCTGAGCCGGACCAAACCGGGCGTGAGGATCATCAATTGCGCGCGCGGCGGGCTGGTTGACGAGGAAGCTGTGGCTGACGGACTTCGTGCCGGTCACATTGGCGGCGCAGCATTCGATGTCTTCCTCAATGAGCCGGCGCAGGAGAACCCACTGTTCGGTCTCGAAAACGTCATCTGCACGCCGCACCTGGGCGCGGCTACAAGCGAAGCGCAGGAAAACGTTGCCCTCCAGATCGCCGAGCAGATGTCGGACTATCTCCTGACCGGTGCGATTTCGAATGCAATCAACTTTCCCAATATCTCGGCGGAGGAAGCGCCAAAACTGGCGCCGTTCGTCAAGTTGGCCGACCAGTTGGGTTCAATTGCGGGTCAGCTCACCGAGTCCGGGCTTAAGGGCATCAGGATTGAATACGTCGGCGAGATCGCTGAGATGAATACGGCGGCTCTGACCTCCGCGGCACTGGCCGGGGCTCTGAGGCCGCTGCTGTCTGACGGTGTCAACATGGTGTCGGCGCCAGAAGTGGCGAAGGAGCGCGGCATTGAGGTTGAGGAGGTGCGCCGCGGTGTCGGCGGCGCCTATCATACCTACATGCGCTTCGGCGTTGTCACGGAACGACAAGAGCGCTCGGTGGCAGGCACGGTGTTTTCGGACGGCAAACCCCGCATCATCCAGGTCAAGGGGATCAATATGGAAGCGGAATTGTCTCCCCACATGCTGTACATCACAAATGAAGACAAGCCCGGGTTCATCGGCCAATTCGGGCAATTGATGGGCGACGCCGGTGTCAACATTGCGACGTTCAACTTAGGACGGGATAGGGCTGGTGGAGACGCCATCTGCCTGGCTGCCGTGGACGAAAGCGTGTCCGATGAAGTCTTGAATAAGGTCAAGGCATTGCCGATGGTCATGAGCGCGCATCGCCTCACATTCTGAGTGTCCGATTCCACCGAAGCACGGGCATGGAACGCGGTCTTAGACATGACATGTTGCTAAGGCAGTACGTCGGTGAACGGCTCAGCATGACGCATGGGCCGGTCTGACCTGTCTGGCTGTTATGGGAGAAAAGGATGCGAATGTTGTTCGTGCTGCTGGCCATGCTCATGGCCACGCACGCCAGGGCAGATGAACTTAAGGTTGATTCGAGGGTCGGCGCGGTGACGGTCTTTCCGCGCGGGGCCGAAGTGCAACGGCTAACCAAGATCGATGTCCCGCAGGGCGATCATCTGGTCGTGCTGAGCGATCTGCCAGCGGGAGCTGACATGAACTCCATTCGGGTGGAGGGTAAGGCCAGTGGTTCATTGGAAATCGGTGCCGTTGATGCGCGTCGGATTCAGATTTTGCGCCGTGACAGCGAGGACAGCAAAAGCGAACGGCGGCGCATCGAAGACGCGATCGAACGGGAAAAGGATCAATTGGCGGCCATCAACGCGGACATCGAAACCAAAGAGATTCAAAAGCGCTACATCGAAAACCTGGCAGGACTGCCAACAGCCGGTGGCGGATCAGGCAGCAACCAAGGGGCGCCGCAGCAGAACTGGACCGAGCTGTTGGCTTTGATCGGCACGAGCCTGGTCGATGTGCAAAAGGCGATCCTGGCCAAACGTGTCGAAGCCCGCACAACGCAGCGAGAGATCAAGGATCTGCAGCGGAAATTGTCGGAGCTGGCGCCTCAACAGGTGCAAAGAACCGAAGTCAAGATCAACGTCTCTGCGGAAGCGGCACTCAATGCCGAGTTGGTCGTGCGCTATCAGGTATCGCGCGCCGGCTGGACACCGCTCTACGATGCGCGATTGGAAACCGGATCACGCAATGTTCCACCAAAACTGACTTTGATCCGGCGCGCGACCATCGCGCAAAAGACCGGAGAAGTCTGGACGGACGTTGACGTGGCATTGTCGACGGCCCGTCCGAGTGGGCGCAGCGGAGCGCCCGAGCTCTATCCAGTTACCGTGGACTTCGCACCAGAAGCACCGCCGTCGCCGGCTCCGATGGCACGCCTCGAATCGGACCAGGCGGCCGACCGGAGCCTGCGCACGGCACGCAGAAAGCCGGCGGGCGGACTCATGAACATGATGTCATCGGCCAAGGAGGCGCGCGAGCGCGACGCGGGCGTCGACAATGCCGGGTATCAAGCCGTCTTCCGGGTGCCGGGCCGCGTCGACGTGCCAAACACCGGAGATGCCAAACGGGTCAGGATCGAATCGATTTCAGTCGAGCCGTCGCTTCTGGTCCGGGCCGTCCCGAAGTTTGATGCCCGCGCGTATCTCTATGCCAAGATGAAACTGCCGAGAACGGTCGCGCCCATTCTGCGGGGGCAAGTGGTGCTGTTTCGCGATCAGACATTTGTCGGCAAAGGGCGATTGCCGCAGCTGACTGGCGGCGAGGAGCATGAACTTGGTTTCGGCACCGATGATGCCGTGCGAATCAAATATTCCAAGATCGGCGAGACACGCGGTGAGACCGGCATCATTTCGTCATCCAGCACCGATCAGCGCAAGTTTAAGATCTCGGTCAAGAACCTCCGCGAACGGCCTATAGCTTACGCCATTCTCGATCAGCGGCCGGAATCCCTCAACGAAGAGATCAAGGTCGAACTCGTCGGCACCACCAAGCCGACGAAGACCAACGTCAAGGACCGCCGAGGCATTGTTGCTTGGGAAGGCAAGCTTGCACCCGACAAAGAACAGATCATTGACTTTGGTTATGTCGTGAGCTGGCCCGCCGATCGCAAAGTGCGCTATCGCCGGTAAGTCGCACCGCGAACTCCAATCCGGTGATTGTCTCCCGTGTCGATCGTGCGGTATGTTGCGTAACCCCGGCGTGAAGCCGGGGTTTTTCATGCTGACTTGAAATCTTGAACAGGGCCGGGAACAAGGTATGGCGAACGTTGTCGTCGTGGGCGCCCAATGGGGTGACGAAGGTAAGGGCAAAATCGTCGATTGGCTGTCGGAGCGCGCAGATGTCGTCGTCCGCTTCCAAGGCGGACATAATGCCGGCCATACGCTGGTGATCGGCAATCAGGTCTATAAGCTTTCTTTGCTGCCGTCGGGCGTCGTACGGCCGGACAAGCTGGCGGTCATTGGCAACGGTGTCGTCGTTGACCCCTGGGCACTGGCGAGCGAGATCGACATCCTGAAGTCCCAAGGCGTCGAGGTCACGCGCGATAATCTGCGGGTTGCGGAGAACGCGACGTTGATACTGCCGCTTCACCGCGAGCTGGATCAAATGCGCGAAGAGGCGGCCGGCAAGGGCAAGATCGGGACGACGGGGCGGGGGATCGGGCCGGCTTACGAGGACAAAGTCGGGCGGCGCGCGATCCGCGTTCAGGACCTGCGGAATCTGTCCACGCTTGAAGCCAAGCTTGACCGCATTCTGGTGCATCACAATGCCCTGCGGCGCGGACTCTCAAAGCCCGAGATCAGCCGAGAAGAACTAATGCGCGAGCTGGCAGAGGTCGCTCCAAAGATCCTGCCGTTCATGGATGTGACATGGGACCTCCTGGATCAAAAACGACGTGCCGGAAAACGGATCTTGTTCGAAGGTGCGCAGGGCGCGTTGCTCGATATCGACCATGGTACCTATCCGTTTGTGACGTCGTCGAACACCGTTGCGGCGCAGGCCGCAATTGGCTCGGGGGTCGGGCCGGGTGTCGTTGGCAACGTTCTCGGTATCGCCAAGGCCTACACAACACGTGTGGGTTCTGGTCCGTTCCCAACGGAGCTCACCGACGAGATCGGTCAGCGTCTTGGCGAGCGGGGCAAGGAATTTGGCGTCGTCACAGGCCGCGCCCGTCGCTGCGGCTGGTTCGATGCGACACTTGTTCGTCAGACGATCAAGGTTTGCGGAATCGATGGGATTGCCTTGACGAAGCTCGATGTGCTCGATGGATTTGATGAGATCAAAGTATGTGTCGGTTATATGCTGGATGGCGAGCGCATGGATCGCCTGCCGGCCGGAACCAACGCACAACAGCGCGTCGAACCGATTTATGAGACGCACGAGGGTTGGTCGGACACGACCTTTGGCGCCCGCACCTGGGCGGAGCTGCCGGCACAAGCAGTCAAGTATGTGCGCCACATCGAGGAACTGATCGAATGTCCGGTCACACTGTTGTCCACCAGCCCGCAGCGTGATGATACGATTCTAATGCGCGATCCTTTTGAAGATTGAGATAGCGGAGTGGCCCAATGACGGAAGGCGGAAGCAAGACCGGCATTCTCGCGATCTGGTATGACTGCGCCGCCGGCCACGAAGAGACATTCGAGCACTGGTATCAGAGCGAACATCTGATCGAGCGCGTTTCGGTGCCGGGTTTTCGGTATGGGCGCCGCTATGAAGGCATCGCAGATGGCTATCGTCAGTATTTCACCTTCTATGAAACAGACCGGCCCGACGTCCTAACGTCGCAAGCCTATATCGATCGTCTGAATGACCCGACGCCGCTGACACA
>JBPCWB010000602.1:0-2666 GCA_051009955.1 Hyphomicrobiaceae bacterium
TTGGTTTGATCGGGGATTTGGAATTGCGCTGGGCCTCGCGCTGACCGGGGCCAGCGTTGGTGGCGCCTTGCTGCCTCCGATCATTGTTCAGAATTCGACCAGCCATGGTTTTGACGAGACGATGTTCGCCATAGGCTCGAGCGTTCTTGCCATCATGGCGATTGCCGTTCTTGTGCTGGCGTTGATTGGTCGTCCCAGACTGTCGGGTCGGACCGACACCATTGCCGAACCATACTCAATGCGCGTCGTCATCGGGCAACTGCGGTTCTGGGCGATCGCCATTCCAACTGCGTTTGGCCTTGGTGGCCAGGTTGGCTTCCTGGCACACCAGGTTCCGCTCATCGCCGCCCAGACCGACCAGGTGACTGCGGCGCTCATGGTGACGGTGGTTGCAATTGCATCGGCAATAGGACGGCTGCTCGTTGGGCTGATGAGCCGGACGATCTCCGTCACAGTTCTGGCGGCCGTGACCTATCTGGTTCACGGCGCAGGCATCGGCCTGCTTGCGCTTGCGCCATCGGCCGCGTGGATTGTCGCCGGGTGCGCGGTCTCCGGCCTGACGGTTGGTGCAATCGTCATGCTCCCGCCACTCATCGTGCGTCACGTTTATGGGACAGTTGGATTTGGCAGGACATATGCCCTGGTGAATGTTGTGATGTATGTCCTTGCGGGACTTTCGCCATGGTTTGTCGGCCTGCTACGGGATGGATTGGGCGACTACACACTTGGGTTATGGTTGCTCGTCGCGATGGAGGCCTTTGCTGCCATTTGTGTCCTGGCCGGATTACGTCGCTACCATGCGAGTCAGGGAAGTTGATTGCAGGCGGGACGACGGTTCGGTCCTCGTGCGTTTCGCAAGTCTGCCATCTCCTCTGAGATCAGAGCCACAGCGAACTGGGTGCCGGAAGCCTCGGCACAACGGCCTGCCGTCCGCAGGCCACAAGACGAACTCACCTGGTTCGCGAAGTGCACCCACCGCAGCACGTTTCTTTCGCGCACGTCAGCGTGCGGAAACGTCTTGGAGCCCGCGCGAGCGGCGGCTGTCGCACGTCCCATGCAACCGGCTCCAAGTTGCAGAGGTCTTCGCCGGCACGCCAACCGGCTTGACTCCGCTTTCAGGAGTGGATGAAATCGGCCGCACTGAACGCCAAGCCATTCGGGCACGTCTTCTCGTTTCATTGACCGACCTCAAGGAAAAACCGTGCGATTGCTTCTGACGGTACCATCCCTGCTGATGCTTCTAATTTCATGGTCCGTGTATGCTGCGGGGGCACCTTGCGGCGACCTCGTTCCCTGCGAAATCGACGGTGGAAGATACTACATTTCAACACCGCCCGGATGGGACGGTAAGACCGCCCTGGCGCCGGCCATCTATTTTCATGGTCACTCATCGAGTGGATTGAATGCGCTCAAAAACAAGCGTTTCGTTCAGTCGTTTCATCAGTCCGGATACGTGTTGATTGCGCCAGACGGCGCGCCACGCGCCGGACGCAAAGTGCTCGGATGGCCGGCGTTCCCACCCAGCGAAGGCATGCGCGACGACATCGCATTCGTTCACGCCATGCTGGACGACGTCGCACGATCGATCCCGCTCAAGATGGAAAGCAGTCTTGTTACAGGCTTCTCCTCGGGCGGCTCGATGGCATGGTATCTGGCCTGCTATTCGAAACGCACCTACGGTGCTGTTTTGCCGGTCGCTGGTGGCCTGCGCCGACCCCTGCCGGCATCGGGACAATGTCCGGGCGGACCACGCAAACTGATCCACATCCATGGCTTCGCCGACCTCCAGGTTCCCCTGGAAGGCCGTGGTATCCGACAGTGGCATCAGGGAGATGTCTTCGAGGCCCTTAATGTAATGCGCAAGACCAATGGCTGTGTCAGCCGCCCGTCGAAGACGTGGTCGCAAGGCAAGTTCCAATGCCGTGAATGGACCGGCTGCAGCAACGGCCGGCAACTGGCGTTTTGCCTGCATCCGGGCGGACACTGGATGCCGAAGGAGTGGAAAACGGTCGGCGAATCATGGCTCCGCGACGGATCCAAATAATCACTGATCGGGCTTACTCGCTTACCGACCAGACACCGACGAAGAATTCGGGACCACAGCGAATTCCACCCTTCATTCTGATCGATCAATGATCTTGGGTTCGGAAAAGACGGTCGCCGCGAGAGGCGTGCCATCGATCGTTGTTGCGTGTTCTTCGAATGTGTTGACGCCAGGCGGAATGATCGTTCCGTTCTGCGCGACGCTTAGGAAAATCTGCTTCGAGTTCTCTGGCGTTCGTTCATACCAGTCGGGATCGTCGAACGTACCCCCGTAAATGCCAACAAAGTCAGGCCAGCGATCGAAGGTTAAGAAGAGCTTCGTCCCACACGTGTCACAGAAATTGACATGGACCAGTTGGCCGCTTCCTTCCGATCGATGCTCGTATATTTTCGCTTCGCCCTTGGTCAGCGAAACCTCAGGCTTATGAAAAATCGGCTCAACCAGATAAGCACCACCCGTCGCCCGCTGACAAAAGCGGCAATGACATATCGTGACACGGACGGGCGGCGACTGTGCCTGATAACGAAGTTTGCCACAGAGGCATCCACCTTGCGCGCCTGACATTGCGACCTCTTAAGAATTTTTTCACAGCAACGAATAGACTATCATCCCATGCTTGAGA
>JBPCWB010000603.1:0-7901 GCA_051009955.1 Hyphomicrobiaceae bacterium
AGCCGGGCGATGGCCAGATGGCGCTCGACCCGCCGTCGCATGTGCTCGACTTGTTCTTCGATTTCTGCGGCCGCCTGAGGCATGCCGCAACTGCGCAGCGCGCGACATTCTGCTTGCAGGATGGTCAGAGGCGTCTTCAGGCCGTGGGCCAGATCCGCGGCCCCGTAGCGCGCGCGCGTCACACTCTCGTCCTGTGCGTCGAGCAAGGCGTTCAACTCACCGACGAGAGGCGATACTTCGTTGGGAAAGGCGCCCTCGAGCCGTCGCTGGGAGCCGCGGCGAACGTCGTTGATTCTGGATCGGATGGTACTGAGTGGCCCAAGACCGACACGAATCTGAAGCCAGCTGGCACCGAGTAGAAAAACTGCCAGCAGCGAAAGTGCGATGGCGAGATCCTGGAGAAAGTCCGTGCGGGCTGATGCGACCTCCGACCAATCCAGAGCAGCCGTCAACGTCAGTGCGCGCTCGCTCTGTCCGGCCGCCATGAAAATGTCGCGCTGAAACACAATGAGGCTTTCACCAGCCGGGCCGCTTTCCTCCCGGCGATAGCCAGTGGATTTGCCTTGAGCGCTGCCGCTGATGCGCAGCGACTGATCCCACAGCGAGCGCGATCGCAAGACGACCTTGCCGCCTTCCGCCACCTGCCAGTAGAGACCGGAGTACGGTTGCTCGAAGCGCGGGTCGGAAAGTTCGGTCGCCAGTTCGGGACGAGATTGACCGTCAATCGTGATCGAGGCGGCCAGCTGCTTGGTGTAACTCTGCAGCTCATGCTCGACGCGGCGCACGACGTGGCGTTCGAACAGGAGCATCAGGACAAAGCCCGACAGCGCCAGCGCCGCAACGATCGAGCAGGCCGCCGCAACCATCAATCGCCAGCGCAGCGATTGCGTCATCGAACATCACCGCCACTGTTGTCATCGATGATATAGCCGTAACCGCGACGTGTTTGGATCATTGTGCTCCCAAGTTTGCGGCGCACGCGGCCAATCAGGACTTCAAGGGTATTGTTGTCGCGGTCGGCATCGCCACCATAGATATGCTCGCAGAGTTCCTGATGCGACACGACCCGACCGCGATGGCGCAGGAGATAGGCCGCCGCCCGATACTCCAGTGGTGACAGATTGATTGCAGACTCCGCGACGGTGATCTGCATCTTGCGCTCGTCAAGGCAAACGTCGCCGGCTTGAATGAGCGGGCCGGCGTGGCCAGTGGAGCGGCGCAGAATGGCGCGCAATCGGGCCAATAGTTCCTCGATGTGAAAGGGCTTTGGCAGATAATCGTCGGCGCCGGCGTCAATACCGTCGACGCGTTCGCTCCAGCTGCCGCGGGCTGTTAGAATCAAAACCGGAGTTTCGATATCGCTGCTGCGCCACTTCTTCAGAACGGATAGGCCATCAAGCTTCGGCAGACCGAGATCGAGAATGATTCCGGCGAAATCCTCGGTCTCTCCCAGGAACCAGGCGTGTTCACCATCGCTGCTGCGCTCGGGGACATAACCGGCATTGACGAGGGCTTGGCAGACGTCTTCCGCCAATTTGTTTTCATCTTCTACGACCAGAATTCTCACGGCATATCCCCAGGTCCAACTAGTCGAGCTCGATGAGCTCAAGTGTCTTGGCATCCAGGACGACGTCGCGAACACGACCGCGCGGCCCCAGAACCCTGAGAGCGTAGACCCAGCCGTGGCCCCGCTTGAACAGGTCGACATCGAGAACCTCAGCACGACCGCGCTGCGCGACCATCCGAAAAACTTCCGTCAGTGGTTGCACGTCGCCGCGCTCCACGGCGGCGCGCGCTTCATCAACCGCAATTGGTCCTTCACGCTTACGGAACCGCTCGATGGCGCGCCGTCTTGTTCGGCGAAAGCGACGCAGACGCCGCCGCGCCGACCCACCCGGCAGTCGCGGTCGGATTGGTCGCCGACGCGGTTGGCCGGCGGCATGCTCCGACCATCCCGCCACCGCCGCCGCAAGCAACCCGAACATTAGTTTTCGCCGCGTGAAAGAGATGAGCATGCTCCTGCCTGTCGCGCGCCGACAGACTCGCGCAATCAAGCTGACAATTCGCTGACAATGCGTGTCAGGTGCCCGTCAGCGGCAACCGTCTAATCGTGTCCCGGCACTATAGATCAACTGTCATGGAGGACGCGATATGCGTTTCTTAATACTGGTATCTGCGGCGGCCGGCGTCGTCGCGTTGGCCGGGACAGCCGATGCCCATGGACGCCACCATCATGGCGCGGCACGGGTGGTTGGCCATGCCATCGCCCACGGTATTCGCCATGCGCATCGGCATCGCCGTCGTCATCATGGCCGCCACTGTTTCTGGCATAGACATCGTCCGCATGGCGTCCGTCACAGACACTGCCGGGCGCAGTAAGGACAATGTCTATGTGTGCCGCGCCGCAATCCCAAGCGCCCCGTACCGCGGCGCGGCCGCATCCTTCTTGGACATCTCTTTCTGCTCTATATGCATGAAGTCACTCATGGCTGCGCTTGCGAGCGGACGTGAGGGGATATCTGGAGCAATCACCCGTCTCCTGAGCGCCAGGCCAATGACGGGCTTGAGCGTCTGCGCCCGGCAGGCGGCGACAACCTTCACTCTTATCAATCTTTTCAGCATTATCGTTTGGATGGGCGAAACTCTTCCGCGCGAATGAGCTAACGTGCTGAAAATCTAACATTTATGTGACACGTCAGATGGTCAGCGGCATTTTTTGACATGTCCAAGCCGCCTGATTGCTTGATCTAAGCAAAACAACGATGCAGGGTAATCCCCAAAAATCGGGAGGGCGCCGCGCGTGTCATTGGACCAGTTTATCGGAAGCAAGCTGCAGGAATTGCGGGCAGCCCGCGCCGTGGATCCAGAGAAGATTGCCAGTTTGCTCAGCATTCCGCTTGAGCTTTACGCGGCGTTCGAGCTCGGCCGAGTCTCTATCTCGGCGCGGCACCTATATGACTTGTGTCATTACCTCGACGTTCCTGTGACGTTCTTCTTTGATGGGTACGAGGACGCGCCACAACAGGCGGCCGGCCTTGAAGATCGGCGCGAGTCAAATGGTTCAAGCTCGTCCGAGACATAGTTCGGGCGTCCAGAAGCGTCAGATTGTTTCTTGCACCGCACAAGCGCCCATTGGATCGGTTCGCGCCGACAACGATGTGGTCGCCGGCTGTCGCGCGCGTCGGTTGCCAAATCATGAACTCCACCCACTGAATGTCATCGTTGTGCAATGCACTTCGTTGACCAGAGCTGCAACTTTAAGTTGCAAAACGTGGGCACTTCAATCAGTAATACCTACTAGTCAGAGAGTAAGAAGTATTGCGTGAATAGGCGGCGTTATGCGTATCGACAGGTATGTTGGCTCTAGATTACGTCAGTTGCGAGAACGTCATTCGGCTGATCCGGAGCGGCTGGCGGCCGTCATGAGCATCAATCTTGAGGCACTTTCCGCATATGAGAATGGCTTGCGGCAGATCCCGGCAACCGTCTTGATAGACTACAGCCTGCATTTCGACGTTCCCATCACCCTCTTTTTCGAGGGATATGAATGGCCGGGTGAACATCCCAAGGCAGCGCGCAGCTGACAGCATAGAGCGGCCGCTTGAACGGCGCTCAGAGCTTCCAGGCGGCGTAGGCGACAAGTCCCGCCGTAAGCGCGAAGATGACAAGGCGTAAAAGGGTGTCTGTGATCCGTGCGCGCAGTTCATGTTGCTCTGCGAGTCGACCCTTTAGGTCGTGCAGGCGATCCACGGCATCCCGGCCACGAGCGAGCTCTTTGAATTTAGGATCGAACGCCATGTGGCAAGTCTGCCGCAGCGAGCTTGTCCGAGGCTTGCGCGGAGGACATTTCCCAAGAGCAACCTGCTTTGTGTCGGAACCCGTTGGATCCAACATCAAGCAGAAAGTTGCTTGCGCCTCTTAGGGCGATCATCGCGCGTCTGCTGCGGCAGTATTCGTTTTCACACGTGCGCAGGTCGGGCAACCGATGAGCCTTCAGCGAGGCGACAAGTTCCAGACAAGATCCATAGAAGAAAGGCCCGAACCATTTTGGTGGTCCGGGCCTGACGCATTTTGTGTTGATGGGCTAGAGCCTAGCGGAAGAGAGCGAGAACGTTCTGGCTCGAAGAGTTGGCGATCGACAGCGCCTGGATGCCCAGCTGCTGCTGAACCTGCAGGGCTTGCAGACGGGTCGACTCTTCATTCATGTCGGCGTCGACCAGCGTAGAGATGCCACGGTCGATCGAGTCCATCAGAGCCGAAATGAAGTTGTTCTGCAGGTCGATGCGTGACTTGGAAGAACCCAGGTTGGTCGCTGCCGTCGTCATCTCCGAGATGGCGGCGTCGGCGGCCTGGAGGTAGTCGTCGATCTGGGTATCCGTTGCAGACGAGATATCCATTTCGGATGACCCATCGGCGCTTGCCAGAATGATCGAGCCGGTGCCAGCCGAAGTATGGATGGTGCCTGCGACTGCTCCGCCGCCTGCGCCGGTTGCCTCGGCAGCCGTCATGCGCTGTGAGCCCAGGATGCCGAGCTGGATGGCAGTGGCTGTGCCCGTCCCGCCAGAACCGTCGGTGTTGGCGTTAAACAGGAACGTCGACGAAACGCTGACAGAAATTGTGCCGACGGAAACGTCGGATCCGTCGCGCGTGAACGAGGCGACGATCGATTCTGTGGCGTTGTAGCCGCTGGTGGCATAGCCGGTGTCGACCGAAACGAAGTTCTCGCCGGAGAACGAGGCCGACGATGCGATGCTGCGCAGCTGATCCTGCAGGGCATCGACTTCGGTCTGGACTTTGGAGCGGTCCACGCCGGGCTCACGTGCAGCAACGAGCTTGGACTTGATCTCGCCCATAACGTCGATCGCCGAGTCCATCGCGGTGTAAGCAACGTCGACGGTGGCCGCACCAAGGCCAAGAGCATCGGAAACGGCACCGAGCGCCTGGTTGTCGGAACGCATGGTGGTCGCCATGGACCAATAAGCTGCTCCGTCGGCAGCACTGCCAACCGCCAAACCGGTCGAGATCCGGTTTTGCGTTTGAAGCATGTCTTTATTGGTTTGATTGAGGCTCTGGAGAGCCGTCAGAGCAGCAAAGTTCGTGTTGATACTGGTCATACGAGTGTCCCTCAATAGGAAAAGCGATACAGGTTGGGACATGCCGGGTACGAGCCGGAACGCAAGGAGATGGCATCATGCCGATGGGACCGTGCAACGGACCCAACCCTACGTTCGACAATTGTATGGGAAGAATGGTTAATATTGCCTGGACGCACGAGAATTAGGTGGACACCAGCCAGATCTGGTGTCGCTGACGTCGGGCAAATGCCCATAGTGGCAAGCAGTCCCGATCCGGTGTCGTGTGTCTGCACGTCAGAGAAACGCATCGGTGTGCCCTATGCCAACCCATGTTTATGAGGCGGTCTTGTCGGGACGTTACTATCGTTTGGCGTCCCAGGTTGACCTGGGTGACGAGGCCGTCATGGGTTTCGTCCGCACGAATGCCGGTTGGCAGCCGACCGCGCTGGCCCGTACCAGGCCGACACACTCGACGTCCATGACCTTCGTGCCTGCCATGAAATTGACAACTGACGATTGAGATCCGCCCGAAGGCAGCCGCTCCAGTTCTTCATCAGACCATTCAACTTGGCGGCCGTCGAACCCGCCGGCCGACAACACCTACCGCTCGGTGAACGCGAGCCGAAGCGATTGGTTGACCGGTTTCAGTAGATAGATCATGAGGGATTTCGCGCCCGTTACGATATTCGCCTGGACTTCCATGCCTGGCGCAATGAGATGTTGATCGCCGCTGGCGCCGATGTGGCTCTTCTCCATGGCAATCAAGACCTTGTAGTAGGCCGGGCCGGAATCTGGTTGGAACGTCGTCGGTGAAACGCGCTGAACGACACCGTCGACCAGGCCGTAGGTGTTTGGGTCGTAAGTGGAAATCTTCAGTTGGGCCTCGTCTCCGACCATGATGTGGCCGACATCCTTGGGATCAAGTTCGACCTCGGCAAAAACCCTGACGCCCGCGGGAACGATTTTTGCAACCAGTCCCCCTGGCCGAATGACCTCGCCGGGAGTCTGATTGACGATCTGCTGCACGACGCCGCGAACCGGCGCGTAGACAAACAAACGGTTGACGCGGTCGGCATGCTTGGTGATCGACTGATGGAGTTCTGCGAGCTCGACCGTAAGTTTCGAACGTTCGTCAGCGTAGGTCTGGTGGCTTTGCGCACTCCATTCTTCGAGCTTGTTGTGTGCCTGGACCAGATTCTCCCGCATGGCGGCAAGGCGACCTTCGACGGAAATCGATTCAGCCAAAGCCTTTTCGTAATTCGACTTCGCGCTGATGTATTGGCGACGCGTCGTGAGGCGTTTCTTGCGCAGTTTCGCCAGCGTGTCGACCTCTTCCTTCAGCAGATCGACACGGCGTGCAAGGCTCTGCGCTTCATGGCTCAGCGAACGCACCTCCGCCTCGGTCGAAGCCAGCTGCGACTCGAGCGTGATACGCTCTTTCCGGAGGAGGGAAACTTGCGAGTTGTAGAGTTTGATCTGAGCCAGGGCCTGTTCGGGATAGTCCTTTCGCAGGCGGCCGAAATCCGGCGCCCTTGCACTCACGAGAGCATTGAGGCGAATGAGTTTCAGCCGGTTGTCTGCGGCGCGCAGTCTCAATTGGCTAAGATCACTTTCGGCGGCCGTCGGGCGCAGACGTAGGATCCGCTCGCCTTTTTCGACAAGCTGACCGTCTTGGACGAAAACCTCCTCAACCTGTCCACCTTCGAGATGGTGGACCAGCTTGATACTGCCCGACGGAATGACTTTGCCGTGGGCCACTGCCAATTCACGAATCTGACCGAACGTTGCCCACGCGAATGCGAGGAGGAACAATCCCGCCGTGACATAGATGGCATTCTTGAAGAGCCCTGGAAGACGGCCATCTTCGAGAGCCAGCGGGAGTGTCAGGCGCTGGCCTTTAAGCTCGCCATGCAGCACGTCGTTCTCGCCAGCGGATGAAAAGCCGTGAATGCGTTGCAACAGCCCGGAAAACCAACTCTTCATGTTACGCGCCCTCCCTGGGCAACTGCGGTGTGGGTTGATCTTGATGTTTGCTCGTGGATTCGGTGTTGGCCGACGCCTGGGCCGCGGTTTTGCCAGCGGGCGACGGTGTGCCAAAGAGTGATGGAACGATCTTTTCCGGTGGCGCGTTGGCCGCCACTCGGCCATTGTTCAGCACGATGACGCGGTCTGCGAGCCAGAGATGGCTCGGGCGATGTGTGACCAGAATGATTGTCGCTTTGCCTTTCAGTGTCTTCAGCAACTCAATGAACTTGGCGTCGCTCCTGCGATCAAGGTCGCTGCCAGGTTCGTCAAGGAGATAAATTGGCGCGCGTTTGATGAAGGCGCGGGCCAACGAGATCTGCTTGAGCAATCCGGAGGACAGGCGATTTTCATTGATGCCGAAGATCCGCGTGTTGACGCCGTCCGGCAGCTGGCGGATTTCTTCCAAAGCACCAACTTGCTCGAGCGCCGCCTCAGTGTCGTCCTGGCTCGCTGTTGGTTGCGCCAGGCGAATGTTCTGAGCGATCGTGCCATAGAACATGTGCAACTTTTGCGGCACGTAGCCGATGCTTTGGCGGACATCGGCAACGTCAAACTGGCGGATGTCCAGATCATCAATGCAGACAGCGCCGATCTGGGCCTGGTGCAGACCGCCGATGATCTTCAGCAACGTCGACTTGCCGGCACCGCTGGGTCCTGTAATGGCAATCAGTTCGCCGGCTTCGGCTCTGAGCGAAACGCCGCGTAGCGCCGGCTCCGTCTTTGCCGTGTAACGCAAGCCGGCGTCCTGAACGGTGACTTTGCCGACAAACGTTCTCGACAAGGTCGATAACGAGCCGGGGT
>JBPCWB010000604.1:0-3028 GCA_051009955.1 Hyphomicrobiaceae bacterium
CGGGACCCGACAATGTCAGCGCGTAGACCTCATCTTCAATGATTTGCGCCATCTCGGCATCACGACATCGGGCCGAGACATGGACACGCACCTCTGGAACACGATTGGACGCAGGTGTTGATGCCGGGCCTAACGCTGAATCAATGCCGACCAGATCAATCCTGAGATCTTCCGGCGGCACATCGCTGAGCCGCAGGCGCAAGGCATCGGCCGCCGTCTTGCCGCGCTGCAGGCAATGCGTGCCGGCATAGCCGATTTCGACGTCGGCAATGATCCCCGGCTGATCAATGAAACCCGAGACCTTCAACTTCGAAGGCCGACCTTGTGATCGAGCACCGCTAACCCTGACGCGATTGGGCGCGATCTCGTCGAACGATATTCCTGTGAAATCAAGTATGGCGTCTGGCGTGATGTAGTTGGCGGGATCGTGCACCTCGTAAAGTAGTTGCAGCGTGCAGGTCAGTGCATCGATGCGGCCGGGCGAACCGTCAAGCAGGAAGAGTTCGGCGCTCCCATCGGATCTGACCTTTGCAAGTGGGAAACCCAAATTCGCAAAATCCTCGGATGACAGGCTCGTGCCATCTGGAAACTCGAAGTTGCCGCCAGTCACCTGCCCCGAGCACTCAAGCAAATGCCCGATGGTCGTCGCCCCGGCCAGGGCATCATCTCTGTCATCGAGAATTGGCATGAGTTCAGCCGAAAAGAGCGCCGAGTCCGCCGCACGACCGGTCACGATGACATCTGCATTGCCATTGATTGCCGCTTCAAGTGCGTCAGCGCCAAGATATGCATGAGCTCCGAGCAGATCGCCCGAGATGGAGTCGTCCCAATCAATCTCATCGGCCAATCCAAGAACATCGTCCCCGACGACGGCTGCCACCTTAAGCCCGGAGATCTCCAATTCTCTGGCCAGTTGCACGATTCTGCGGCCAGCAGCGGCAGGGTTAGCAGCCCCAAGATTTGAGATCACGCGGCAGTTGTTTTCTTTTGCAACACCCAGAAGCGGTCTGAGGCGACGGTTCAGACGCGGGTCATATCCTGCTTCGAGGTCGCTCCGGCGCGCACGCAAGCCGGGAACCAGCGTGCGCTCGGCTAGACACTCAAGACCAACCGCATCGACCTGTCCCGATGCAGCAAGTGCCACTGCAGGTTCGGTTCGATCGCCAGCAAAACCGGCACCGCATGCGACTACCCGTTCCTGCATCGTTGAGCCACTCCTGTCCGCAATACCCAGATCTTTCAATGAGCCCAAGCCCTACCACCCGCTTTCAATCTCATGATCGCGAGATAATTAGAACGCATGACCGACTGACTTGCATCTACGCGGCAGCAAACCAATCAAGCCGCAATCACTCTTTCTTCGCCGGCAATCGTGGTGCGATGCATGACGCGGCGCTCGGTTGGATCGTGCGGTGTGACGTAATGCATGGTGCAGCGGTTGTCCCACATGACGATATCGTCCGTTTCCCACTGATGGCGGCAGACGAACTGATCCTGCTCTGCAAAGTCAGTTAGTTCTGCGATAAGCTTCACGGCGTCAGAGTCATCCATTCCTTCAATGGCATCATTGTAAATCGGACTGATATAGAGCGATTTCCGGCCCGTTACGGGATGGACCCGCACGAGCGGTTGCCAGATCGCAGGCATGACAGCGCTCTTCTTCGGTCGGCTTGCGAGCACCGAGCTCACGGCTCAACATTTCAAAGTCGTGGCGCGCCCTGCGATTCTCAATCTTCGACTTCAGGTTTTCGGGGAGCGCCTCGTAGACGGCATACATGTTGGTGAAGCAGGTCAGTCCACCAGTGCGGCTGACCTCGATGCCATGCAGAAGTGAACCAACGGCAGGCTTCTCGCGGTAGCTCGATTCCGTGTGCCACTTTCTTGCTCCGGAGAGCTGTTTCATCGTCGGATGGGTGGCCGGCACGATGTTGCCATCTTCATCCGTGTTGGACACGCGGAAGATTTCGGCAACCGATGTGGATTTCAGAATGTCTTGGTGAAACACCTCCGGCTCACCAAAGAATCGCGTCACGTCGACGTGCTGCTCTTCGCTCACCGGCTGGTCAGGAAAGATCAAAACCAGATGATCTGCCCAAGCACCGAGAATTTCTTCAACAGCATTATCAGACAGCGGCTTTGTGAAATCCACGCCGCGAAATTCGGCACCGAGACAAGGGTGCAACTTGCGGACACTCAAATCACCCATTGATCCTACTCGTCTCACTACCTTTCAAAATCAATAGCTTCGCGACGGGAAAGCGACAGCAGCCTATTCGTCGATAAACTCAAAGCCCATTGCGCGAGCGTGGTAGAACAGTCCGCCATCCTGGACGATGAGGAACATGGCCTGCTCGTCGCCATCGTTGTGGTGTGAATGCACAGAGACCGGCGGCGTGATCGTTGTCGCCCAAGGCGCCCAGTCCTTTCGCACGCCGTCGATCATCGAGTAGCACTTGTCGCCTTTTATCACGAGCGAAACTGCGACTGAGTTGTGCCGGTGCGGGCGCTGCATGGCACCTGCCGGCAGCGAGTTCATGGCCAGTGTCAGTGTCGGCAGGATATTGCGGCTGTCCTGTTGCATGTCCGATGAAAAGATCAGGGCTGAACCTGCTATGTCATCGCCACGGCCAACCTCATAGATCAGCTCGATCTGGCGATCGATTTCATCCGCCGGATAATGCACCACGCCCGTCGGCGCGTTGCCAAGTTCTGGAGCCCTTAAGTTTTCGAAGTTCAACTGCGGGTCGTTTGCGACGACCCAAAGCACAGCCACTTCATCGCCGGCGCTATGGACCGTAGGCGCACCGCCTGGGACGACGAAAACGTCTCCGGGTGCCCAGGATATTTCTTCATTACCCACTTTGCTCGAACCGGTGCCGGTAATCACATAGTGCACGACACCACTTGCATTGAAGTCAGCTGTTAGGCTCTCGCCGGGCCGGATCCGGGCATATCGTGCCAGCAGAAACGGTGACGTCGCCGGAAATGCGCATTCCATCGTTCCCGAAACATCGCACTCGATAAAACC
>JBPCWB010000605.1:0-7583 GCA_051009955.1 Hyphomicrobiaceae bacterium
CGCAGACTGATAAAACAATTGTCAAATCCGAACAGTGCAAGCGGGGAAGACTGAATGTCGAAGATGGCAAAGTCGATCCTGCGCGCGCTCATAGCCGGGATCGTGCTGAACGCCTCGTTCACGTCCGACTGGACGGCCGACACGTGCCCACCTCAACTTCGGCGGAAGTTACCCGTGTGTGCGTCGTGGCAACACGAACCGAGTATGGGCATTGAGATCAAAAATAACTGCGACTTCCAGTTTGCCTACCTGATTGACTTGGGCAACCGCAGCAATCGATCGCCTCTCGGCAGGGTGGCCTCTGGCGAGATTGTTCTCGAAGCGATGGAGCTTGGCCAATACAAGGTTCGAAACGTGTATTGCTGCGCTGCTGAGACCCGATGTTAAGTCAGGCGAGCGGCGGCGCAGGGCCGTACCGCGGGACCGAACATGTGGCGTATCAACTGGAATGTCTCAGATGCTTCGAGGATTATTTCACACCGCGCCTTGCTTCTGCCCAAATAATCGGTCATCAGCCCGCCTCCCGAAACCGCGCCGTGTGTCCGGGCTCGCTGAGACCCGGCTGGCGCAGGCCGCATTGCGGTCGCTGTGTTCCGCGCCTTTGGGAACCGCGGTGATAGCTCAGTGGTAGAGCGCCCGGTGCCACCGGGAGGTCAGAGGTTCGATCCCTCTTTGCTGCTCCACAACGACTAGCTCAGTGGTTAGAGCACGAGACTAATACTCTCGCGGTCGTGGGTTCGACTCCCACGTTGTTGACCACGTGCCTGTTAAGCACACTCGGTTGAGGACCGATTTTACGGAACTGAAGGGGAGCCGGCAGCTTCCGGGCGGGACCAAACAGGCCAGCGGCCACGGCCAACGGCATGGGCGAGAACGCCAGGCGATCAAGCGCTTTGTATCTTCACGGATACCGCTCACTCGCAAGGCCCGCGGGCCAGGCACCGGCACCGATCTGTCAAAGGCTTCGGCCAGAGCCGGATCGGTGGACGCAACCTGGCAACAACGGCGGCGCAGGTGAGCTCAAGGGGAGATCCGCGTCTTGAGCGTTGGAGGCAGCCGGTGAACCTGTTTGGAACTCACCGCTACGTAGTTACGAGCAAAGGAAGGTCCCGCCGCGCGCCTGACGGCGCTCGACGATCTTGGAGTGCGTATTATGATTACGCTGTTGTTTTTTGATGTTGTTGTTCGCGAAGACGAGCGCGCGTTTCTTACGCGCGACGGCCAGTTCGTGCGCCTGCTCGGCCCTGGCCGGCATCGCGAGTTCGATCCCGGCGGCAAGCTGAAGGCCGAAGTCGTCAACATCGTTCAGTCCGAAGTACCAGCCGAGCGTGCGTTGCTGTTCGAGAAGATGCACGCCGAGACGGCCGCCGAACATTTCGTCATCGTGCAGCCCTTGTCGCACGAAGTTGCCATTGTCTCGATGGATGGTGCTCCGAAGCACCTTGTGCTGCCGCACACGACACGTGCCTTCTGGAAGACGCTGACGATGGTCGAGGTGGAAACCATCGATACCGCCGCCAATCTGCGCGTCGACAAGGCGCATCAGACCAAGCTCGATCTCGATCGTACGCGTATCGTGGTTCACGACATCATATCGAGCCACGAGGCCGGCCTGCTCTTTGTCGACGGTGATTTTGTCGAGCAACTGTCGCCCGGCCAGCATGCCTTTTGGGCCGTTGGTCGCAAGGTTGACGTCGTCAAGGTTGACTTGCGCCCGACGCCGCTTGAGGTGACGGCGCAGGAAATCCTCACCAAGGACCGGGTCGGCATCCGGGTCACGCTGACGGCGTTCTACAAGGTCATCGATCCGCTTAAGGCGACGACGGGCACCGGCGACCTCGCCAATACGTTGTACCGTCTCGTTCAGTTCGCCATTCGTGAAGCCGTTGCGACACGAACGCTTGACGAGATCCTGGGTGCACGCGACACGATCGACGAAGAAGTCCGCAGTTACGTCACGTCACGGGTTGGCGAACTTGGTGTCGAAATTGCGGAAATCGGCGTCAAGGATGTGATCCTGCCGGGTGACATTCGCGAACTCCTGAACCGGGTGGTGGAGGCTGAGCGTGTGGCCAAGGCCAACCTGATCAAACGTCAGGAGGAGACCGCCGCGACCCGTTCGCTACTCAATACGGCCCGGCTCATGGATGACAATCCATTGCTGCTGCGTCTGAAGGAGCTGGAAGCGCTTGAGAAGCTGGTCGAGAAGGTTGGCCGGATTGATCTCCACACTGGTGGCGGTGCCGCCGGGCTGGAGGCGCTGCTCAAGAACCTGTATCGCATGAGCGAGGCGTCGGATGGCGACGGCCGCTAGGCTTTGCAACGGTCAAGCATGACCGCACGAAAAGTATAAAGCCCTCAGGTGATCCCTGAGGGCTTTGTCGTGTCACATTGATGTATCAGGCGGCAGGACTGCCGAACAACACACCATCGGCAATCGTTCGTCAGTCGTCATTGCGCAGCGTCATCAACGCCACTCCCATCTTCAGGCTTGCAAAGGTCAACGCGAAGAAAACGAAGAACAAAAGGCCAGCCGTCAACGGCATATCGCTGCTCGCAAACAGGGTTCCAAGATCGGCAACATTTGTGATCAGAAGTCCCGCTGCGAAGAGCAAACCGATGACAGCGCCCAGCATCGCGTGTCTCGCGAGAAACCAGAGAAGACGATGTGGCTGCGCGGTTCTCGGCATCTTCAATCATCCTCGATGCGACCCGCACATCGCTCATCGCAATTAACGCATCTCTCAAAACGAAAGGGGAGGTCAAATCGACCTCCCCCTATCTTTCAAGGATCAATCCAAGCTGCATACTACTGCTTCTTGAGATCCAGTTGCACCGGTTTTTCGTCGCCGGGGGCCACGGAGAAGGCGACAGCCCCGCGAACATTGCGGGTGTCGGCAAGCAGACCGTCAAGAACGTAGTCGCCGCGTGGCAGGATCGTAATGTGGCCGGAACGCTTGCGCCAGAACGAAGCTATTTTCTTGCGCTTGCCAGACAGATCGGCTTGGCCCGCCAGAACATTCAATCCAAGCTGATTGTTGACGGCCTGGCCCTCTACGGTAACGTCGAAGCGCACCGTACCGGCATTGAAATTGAAGACATGTAGCTCTTCGCCTCCGGCCGGAACGACAATCTTGGTCGATAGTGAAACTTGGCGATGGTCCGCCAGTTCACCGAAGAGATTCCATTCACCGGCCGGCAGAACGAAGATGCTGCCTGACTTCTTGCGCCAGAAGTTCGCAATTTGCGGTCGCTTGGCATCCAACCCTTTGGGCTCACCCAAGATCTTCCAGCCCAGGCCGCCCTTATAAGGACCGCTTTCCTCGCTGAGCTTGGCATCAAAACGGACTAGACCGCCGTTGAAGTTGAATGCGAAACGGTCCGCCCCGCCCGGAGCAACTTCAATCGTCTTTGCAACCTTCATATAGCGCGCATCGGCGATCTCACCGGCAATCAACCACTTGCCCGCCGGCAGCCAGAAGACTGTCCCTGACTTCGTGCGCCAGAAGTTGACGAGCTTTTTCCGCTTGCCTTGGAAGTCGGCTTTCGACTCATAGACAGTCCAGCCGGCCTGCCAGGAGAACGGTTTGCCACCCTGGCTCAGCGCGTAGTCGAACCGCACCTGGCCGACATTGAGAACGATGTCCTCGCGCAGAGAACCGTCCTTCGGAACCTCGATTTCACGCGAATCTGAGATGTGGCGGTGATCCGCGAGGACCACCTGCATCAGATATTTGCCCGGCTTGATGCCTTTCATCACGTAACCGGATTTCTTCCGCCAGGCGTTTGCAATCTTCTTGCGCTTGCCATCGAGACCTTGCGGTGGTCCAAAAAGCGTGATGCCAAGTTGGCCGGCCCACTCCGGACCGCCTTGTTTGACGAATGCGCGAACCTTCAACCCGCCGATGGCGCTCTCAGGTTGCGGCTTCGGCGGTTCTGGAGGTGCCGCACGCGCTTGCTCGACGGTCACCTTGAGCGCTTTTTTGAGCGCCGGCGCATCCTTGGCCTCAACATACATGCCACCGGTATTGCGCGCGAGGCAGCGCAGGCCGGCATCTTCTCCGCGTCGCAGATTGAATCCAATAACATGCGTTTTGAAATTAACGCCCTGGCTCCCCAGCATCTTGCCCAGCGCACACGGATCCACACCACAGTTCTCCTTGCCGTCGCTCACAAGGATCACCGTCGCCTTGTCCTCGGTATAATTGAGTTTCTTGGCGGCCATGAGAACGCTCTGGCCAAGCGGCGTTTTTCCAATCGGACGCAGGCGATTGACGGCAGACATGATCCGCCGACTGTCGGGCTTGGTGACTGCGCTGAGCGTCTGAATGTCCGAGCAGTCATCCTTGCGCCGATGGCCGTATGCTATGAGACCAAGTTCAGTGCCCGGCTGCAGCGTGGAGAGCAGATCTGAAACAGCACCACGCGCAATGTCGATCTTGCGTTTGCCGGAAATCTTACCGGCCATACTGCCGGATGAGTCCAGAACCAGAATGATCTTTTCGGCGGCGGCAGCCTCAACGGCGCCAATCGATGTCAGAGCCGCGGCGATACCGATGCTGAAGATGCGGGCGAGAGGCCGACCTGATTGACGAGGCGACTGATGAATAGTCTCGGACTGCGATCGCATTTCTCTTCCTCCTGCGTGTGCGTAATCCTCGGTACTGAGGAGTCGCGCCACGGCTCAAAGGCGTTCAAAGCTCTGCGCCGTTGTGGTTAATGACCTGACAGTCGGCACCCAAGGACCAAACACAGCACAAGTTCCAAGCTAACTCATGGCAAGGCGTCATTGCGTTAAACATCGGCGGCAGGCCTTGGAGAATTCGCGCTCGAGGTTACCAGATTATCACTGAAAAGCGTTCATTTCCGTGGGTTTCATCTCGATCGCACGACATCGCGCTCATCCAGTTCGGCTCCCGACCGTCCGGGAATCGGCGCTGTCTTCGCATGAAATGCAGCCGGAACCGCCGGTGAACTCCTATACGTTCAACAGTTTGCGCACACAGTCATCGACGCCGTCGCGCCATTGCGGCAGGGCGATGCCAAACACGCGCTCGAGTTTACCTCCATCGAGGAGAACATTGAGCGGGCGGGCCGCGCGGGACGGATAGTCGACCTGAGAGATCGGTATGAGATCTGCCGATGGCCCGCCGAGTGCGCCCGAAACATCAAAGGTCCGCTGCGCCAGCTCGAACCAGCTGGCGCCGCCGTCCCCGGCGACATGATAGGTGCCCCAGACATTCGGACCTGGATGTTCAAGCACATGTGCGGCGATACGAAAGATCGCGTCGGCCAGATGCAGTGCATAGGTCGGTGAGCCGAATTCATCGTTGACGAGCTCAATCGGCTTGCCTTCACCAGCCCGACGCAACATGGATTTGACGAAATTGCTGCCGAACTGGCTGTAGATCCAAGCCGTTCGCAGGACGATATGTTGCGGGTTGGCCTGGGCGACCGCGCTCTCGCTCGCCAGCTTGGAGCGACCATATGCATTAATGGGTCGCGGCGCATCCTCTTCGATATATGGCTCAGTCTTCACTCCGTCGAAAACCAGAGCCGACGACAGGTGAATGATCGGAATTCCGTTGGCATGCGCGCGCGCAGCCAGGCTAGCTGCGCCGACCGAATTGTATCGCAAGGCCTCCAGCGGTTCGGCCTCCGCGCCGTCGACATCCGTATAGCCGGCCGTATTGATGATGATGTCCGGTGAGATTCCAAACAGCGTTCGGCTAATGCCAGCGCTGTCCGAAAGATCAAGTGCCGGTCGGCCAACGGCATAGGCTTGAATGTCGGTCCGCGTCGCCACCAATTCCGAGAGCGCACGTGCGACCTGACCATGCCAACCGGCTACGAGAATGCGCATCTTGATCTCTCGGGCTCTTGCTCTCGACGAGTGTTCAAATTGTACAGACACCCGGCAGACATCGCGAGTGATTATCAATGGCGGCGTCGCGCGACGGCGCACTCATCAACAACCAATGTGCCCCCCCGTCTTTTCGGCACAATGGTCACAAGTGTCGTGTTTCGATTGGAGCCGGCGCTCTGAAGTGTTAGCGCTAGAGTCGATGTTCGCACACGACCCGCTCGACGCCGGATCAAGTGCTTAGGGCCGAAGGGTCCTGAGTATGCCACCCGGCCAATCCTGCCCGCGGACCCAAAGGATATCGACATGGCTACAGAATCCTATTCCGATCCCGCCGCAGCGGTAGCCGCGTTGGAATCGCTGTACGAAGCCCAGAGCAGGTACCTGCGAGATCGGTTCACTGCCTTCTCGAAGGGCAAGGCCATCAAGAAACCGGTCAGCGCCAACTATCCACGTGTCCGAATCAACGTCGACAATCTGCAGTCAAGCCGCATCACGCGATCCTACGGATTCTGCGATCAGCCGGGATATTACGAAGCGTCAATCACGCGTCCAGATCTGTTCCGCCATTATTTGATCGAGCAGTTTACTGAGCTGCGGGCCAATCACACGTGCATGTTTGAAGTTGGCTTGTCCGACATCCGCATGCCTATTCACTTCGCGTTTCCAAACGGCCTCCACGTCGAACAAGGCCTGACGCCCGAGCAAGTCGAACGGTTCCAGTTCCTCTTCGATGCACCGCAACTCGAGACCATGGATGATCAACTCGTGAACGGGGAAGCGGATCCGCCGCCCGGTGCATCACGACCATTGTCGCACTTTTCCGCACCACGGATCGATTACTCGCTGCATCGCCTGCGCCACTACACGGGAAGCGACTGCAATCACTTTCAGAACTTCGTGCTGTTCACCAACTATCAGTTCTACGTCGACGGATTTCGCGACATGGCCCGGAAGCTGGTTGCGGATGACACGAACGACTACGTCGACTTTGTCGAGCCGGAGCCATCCGCGCACGGCCCTCAAATGCCGGCCTACCATCTGAAGCGTGTCGACCTCAACGGAATTACGCTCATCAATATCGGCGTCGGCCCATCAAATGCCAAAACCATGACCGACCACGTCGCCGTGCTCAGACCATCGGCGTGGATCATGCTCGGTCACTGCGCGGGCCTGCGCCGAACGCAGCGCCTGGGTGACTACGTCCTCGCGCACGGATATGTGCGTGACGACCACGTGCTCGACGCGGATTTGCCGCTGTGGGTCCCGATACCGGCATTGGCCGAGGTCCAGACATCGCTGGAACAAGCCGCGATCCAGGTGGTCGGCCTCGAAAGCGGTGAACTCAAGCAGGTCATGCGGACCGGAACGATCGCGTCAATTGACAATCGAAATTGGGAATTACGCGACCAGGCCGAACCGGTACGCCGGTTTTCTCAATCACGCGCCATCGCGCTCGACATGGAAAGCGCAACTGTTGCAGCGAATGGGTTTCGCTTCCGCGTCCCTTACGGCACGCTTTTGGTCGTCTCCGACCGGCCTTTACATGGTGAGTTGAAGTTGCCCGGCATGGCGTCGGACTTCTATCGCAGTCAAGTCGACCGCCATCTTGAGATCGGCGTACGCGCCGTCGAGATTATGCGCAATTTGCCAACCGAACGTTTGCATTCACGCAAATTGCGCAGCTTCAACGAGGTGCCGTTTCAATAATCGCTGCAAA
>JBPCWB010000606.1:0-5554 GCA_051009955.1 Hyphomicrobiaceae bacterium
ACGCGACCGACGTAGTACTGCTGCGACGTCTTGGGGTCGGACGACACGTCGGCTGAGATGTGTACGATGCGTCCGGTAACTTCCGGCGTCGTGCGCTGATTAAAGGCCGAGAACCGCAATCGCGCCTTGCGACCAATGGTGATCTGGTCGATGTCGACGGGAGCGAACCGCGCTTCGATGGTCAGTCGTTCGCCGGCCGGAACGATCGTCATGACCGTTTCAGCGGATGTGATAACGCCGCCAATCGTGTGGACGGACAGCTCATGAACGATCCCCGACTGCGGCGCATAAAGCACCGTGCGGCGCAGACGGTCTGCCGATGCTATTTCACGCTCTCGCAGTTCGTTCAGCTTGGCGTCGGTCGAGCGCAACTCGCGTTGCGCATCAAGCTTGGCGGTCTGCTCGGCCGCAAGCATCTGGACCCGGGTTTCGCTAATTTTGCCCTTGGTCCGCGCAATTTGCGCCGACAGTCCCGCGTACTCCCCGCTGAGACGCTTTTCTTCCCGCTCCAACGCATAGAGCCGCGTCACAGATGTCAGCTTCTTATTGTAGAGACTGGTAATCTTTTCGAGTTCTTTGCGGATCAGAACAAGCTGACCGTGCTTGGCGATCTGTTGCGAATCGATACCCTTGATCTCGTGCTCCAACTGCTCAATTCGCAAGCTGAGCTGTTCCTGTTGACTGAGAATGTTGGTCCGCGTTTCGCGAAACAGTCGGCGTTCTCCGTCAGCGACCTCTTTGGCGTGCTTGCTGCTGGTCACGAAGTCAGCCGGATATACGATCTTGTCGTCACCTGCGACTTCGGCAGTGAGCCTTGCCTTACGCGCGGTCAATTCGATGAGTTGACCACGCACGACGCTCAATTCAGCCTTGATCTGGGTGTCGTCGAGAACGACGAGCACCTCACCGGCCTTGACGGAGTCACCGTCTTTGACATTGATCTTTGCAACAATGCCACCGTCGCTGTGCTGGACTTTCTTGGTGTTGCGCTCAACGACGACGGACCCGGGCGCGATAACTGCGCCTGAGAGCTCCGCTGTCGCAGCCCAACCGGCAACGCCGATCGCTAGCGTGCCGATGACGATCGAGGCAAAAACCATACGCCCGGCGATCCTGAAGCTGTTGGCTTCGATCTCGGTCGATTGTGCCGCGTTTTCGTTTAGCACCGGGTTCTCAGGAGCAATCTCCTGTTCCGCGGGCCTGTTCGTATCCATCAACGCTACCCCATAAATCGATGTGCCGGGCAAGCGAACTCGGCAAATCAAATGATCAAATTGTCCTCGGAGAATTCGAACCGGCCGATGACTTCAATTTCAAAGTCGACTTCGTCGGCGTCGTCATCATCGTCGTCAAAGTTGAATTTGAGCACGGTCAAGGTGTTTCGATCGCCATCTTCCTCATAGTGGTACAATACCTGACCGACGCCATCGAAGTTAGCCTGATTGTACATAAAGGTTAGCTGCTGAAGCCCGTCCTCATCGTCATCTCCATCCATCATCGAGACATCGATTTTGTCACCGACCTCGAAGTCCAGGATGCTGTCCCGAATGTGTCCGCCGCTGCCGCTCTTATTGCCCTGCAAGAAGACAAAGAGATCGTGACCGGCACCACCTTGGAGATGATTGACGGAGTCGTTTGCGACAATCACATCGTCGCCGCTGCCGCCAACGGCATTCTCGAAGTTCGTCAGGTCATCGACGCCAGACTGTGCGCTATCAGCGAAACCCTGGTTCAGGTCGATGGTCACCTGCTCAGTCAGTTGTGAGGCATCGAACGTGTCGCTGCCGTCACCGCCGTCGTAGCTGTCGTTGCCGTCGTTGAATTCGGCCACTGCGACGTCCTGACCGTCACCGAGATCGACGGTGTCGCTATCGGCACCGGCAAAAACGGTATCGTCGCCATCGTCACCGGACAGGATATCCTGGCCCGCGTCGCCGACGAGAAGGTCATTGCCGTCTCCGCCATCGATATCGTCGTTGCCATCGCCGCCAAACACCGAGTCATTACCATCGTTGCCCATGAGCGTGTCGTCGCCCGCGTCGCCAAAAAGGCGATCGTTGCCGTCGTCGCCGCGCATGGAATCGTTGCCAGCGCCTCCGGAAAGAACGTCGTTGCCGTCATCGCCGCGGATGTCGTCATCGCCTTTGCCGCCGATTGCGGTGTCGTTGCCAAGGCCGGCCAGGATAATGTCGGCACCGTCGTCACCGATCAGCGCATCATCACCGTCGCCACCGTCAATGTTGTCATCGCCGAGGCCACCGATGACGACGTCATTGCCTTCGTTACCCTCAAGCGTGTCGTCGCCATCACCGCCATAGATGTCGTCATCGCCGAGGCCACCGAGAACGATGTCATCGCCTTCTTCGCCATAAAGGAGATCGTCGCCAGCTTCGCCGTCAACGTAGTCATCGCCGGAGCCAGCGTAGACGATGTCATCGCCGGCGCCTGCGAGAATAATATCATTGCCCGCCCCGCCGTAGATCTCGTCGTCACCGAGGCCGCCGAGGATGCGATCGTTGCCCTCGCCACCCATGATCAGATCAGCGTCTTCGCGACCGTGTATCGTGTCGTCACCGGCATAGCCCTCGATGAGGTCCGGGCCAGCAGTGCCAATGATCAGGTCGTCACCGCTTGTTCCAAAGAACTCATCGCCAGGCAAAGACATGATTTCGAGCAGTGCCGTTTGGTCGATGGCGCCCTCTCCGTCGGAGATTTCGTAGAAGAAGTGAACCTCACCAATGTCGTAGGCCTCCGGTGTAAATGTCCAAGTGCCGTCGGGGGTTTCGCTCAGATCGCCGGAGGAGACGGTTAGGTTCTGAACAGTGAGAGTGTCGCCGTCGGCATCATGGGCGCCTTCAAGCAGCGTGGCCATGGCGAGTGCAAACGATTGATTCACGAAGATATCCGTCAACAGCACGGACCCCGACACGACGGGCAAGCGATTGATGAGCGGGCGCGGGGGCGGGTTCTGCTGGTCGTCGGTGGGTTGATCCGCCGGATCAGTCGGGTCGGCCGAGTCAGTCGGGTCGGCCGAATCAGACGCACTAACAGGAGACTGCGAACCTGAGCTTCCGCCGCCGCCATTGCTTGGACGACCGGTGTTGATCGTATCTCCCGCGATGTCGACAACGGCTTGATTGGAGCCGGTGCCTCGATAATTGCTCGTCGGCAATTGAACGACATTGTTCGTCGACAGCTGCGGTGCGAAGACCTGTGTTGCCGCGGGGTCACCGTACTCTTCAGGGTTGCTCGTTCCTCGGAAGCGAGAGCTGCCGCCTGGCGATGCGCCGTCGGCAACCTGATCTCCGTCGAACGAGTTTGACTGGCCGTGGTGCTCAATGACCTGCAGGTTCTCCAGCTCGCTGCCATCAATGACAACAGCCTGGGCTTCTTCCTGCTCACCGGGCCGCCCAGCCTTGTCCTTGGACTTGGCTTCCGCATCGTCCGAGCCGAAGAAAATGCTTTTGACGACAAGCATTGTTGTCGCCAACAGGAAGCCGCCGGCGACTTTCAGGCTGAAGCTATCAGGTGTGGCTTCGGGCAACTCGTACTTGCGCTTAACCTTACCGTCGGAGCGAAGGTCCTTGCGTTCGATCGTGCTGAATGAGGCCATCTCATTCCCCTTTGGTTAGGCTGCCGGTGCCTTGCCTGCTGAGTTTTGGGCGTGTTCGCGGCGCGGTGGCGGTGCTTGCGTCTGCGCTGCCGGAATGCGAGCGTCGCTGCCGATGATCTCTTCCTTCGACCCAATCTTGGCCAAGCGACCATCCTTGATGATGCCAACCAAATCGCACGAAACGATTGCGGAAGGACGGTGCGCGATAACAATGGCAATGCCACCTCGTGCCTTGATGGCATCGATGGCGGCGGTCAATGCCTGTTCGCCCTCGAAGTCGAGGTTCGAATTCGGTTCATCGAGAACGACAAGAAATGGTTCGTCGTAGAGCGCACGAGCGAGAGCAATGCGCTGGCGCTGCCCGGCCGACAACGAAACACCATGCGGACCCAACTCGGTCTGATAACCGTTTGGCAGACGCACGATGAGCTCGTGCACGTCGGCCGCGCGGGCAGCGGCCAAGATCTTGTTGCCGTCAGGATCTGGATCAAGCCGGCAAATATTTTCGGCAACGGTTCCGTCGAGCAAGGCAACGTCTTGCGGAACGTAGCCAAGGTACTTGCCAAGTTGCTCGGGCTGCCACTGGCTGAGTTCGGCATCGTCGAGGCGGACGCTGCCGCGGACCAGGGGCCAAACCCCGACCAGCGCACGCGCCATTGTCGACTTGCCGCCGCCGGATGGGCCGATGATCCCAAGAGCCTGACCGGCAGCGAGCTCGAAGCTGACATCACCGAGAACGACGCTGCCGGTGCCCGGTGCGGCCACGGTGATCTTCTCGACGCTGATCTTCTGTTCCGGCTTCTTGAGATCAACGATCCTGTCATCGGTGTCGATGGCGGCAAGTGTTTCGCCGAGGCGGCTATAGCTGCGCCGTGCGGCCAATATGCCTTTCCATTGTCCGATCGCCAGATCGATCGGTGCCAGGGCCCGGGCGGTCGCAACCGACGCTGCGATGATCGCGCCCGCGGTCAATTCACCAACGATTGCGAAATAGGCGCCAAGACCGAGGACCGCCGACTGCAAGATCATGCGCAAGACCTTGGACACGCCACCGAACGAGCCGGTGACGTCGTTTGTCTTGGTTTGAAGTGATAAATGGTCAGCGTTGACTTTCTCAAAACGAGAAATGGCCCGATCGGCAAAACCCATCGCACGAATAACTTCCGAATTTCGCGTATGCGCGTCTGCAATGTTGGCACGCAGCAATTCGGCGCGATGAGTCGTTTGGGTTTTGTCCCGCATTAGCAGTTCAGAAATTAATGTCAGTGTAGTTAGGATAATTGCGCCGACAATGGCCAAAACGCCAAGCCATGGGTGAAGGAAATAGACGAAGATGATGTACATTGGCATCCAGGGCAGATCGAATAGCGCATGCGGCCCCTGGCCGGAGAGAAACTGACGGATTGTATCGACGTCCCGGCCACGCTCCTTCGCTTCGGCCAAGGAGTAGCCGTAGCGCGGCATGTCGATTGTAACGCTATGGGCTAGCGGGGAGATTTTGGCGTCAAATTGGGCGCCGAGCCGTACCAGGATCTGTGACCGTGAGATGTCAAGGAGACCATGACAAAGATACAGACCGACGGCCAGGAGTGAGAGACCGAGCAGAGTTGGAATACTCTGACTGGTCAGGGCACGATCATATATCTGCAGCATGTAGAGTGCGCCGGTTAAGGCAAGTAGGTTGAGCACACCCGACAAAATGAAAATAAAGCCGATCGTAAAGCGCAGATTTGAAAACGCGTCTTTCGGTGAGTTATGTCGCGTCGACCTGCTGCTAACTGATCGGCCTCGCATATGTACGCCCCATTGACCTAAATTTATCGATACATATTCCAATGGAAGACCCAGAGAAAGTCAAGTAACTCAACTCTCTCTGGGTTATTTTTCGTGTTGAACTTCAACAGCCATTAGTGAGGCATTGCAATCGTGCCACTTACATGC
>JBPCWB010000607.1:0-3645 GCA_051009955.1 Hyphomicrobiaceae bacterium
GGGTGTACCGATGCCGACCCAGCCCCTCGCGCCGTATTCCCGCTTCTCCATTCTCACTACCTCCGCTTACGACTGCCGGGCTGCTCTCGCCGTCAACCTTCCACCGCGCGGCGCCGAAGAGCAATCGATCATGTTACCTTGACGCTGAATTGCGCCCAATCAGACCCCGTACGTTCGCTGCCGACCCGATCTGCCCAGTGATCGCGCTGATAAAATTTTTCGAATGCAGTCGTCTTCCGGGGGAGCGGTCGGGGTCGCTTGGTCTTGCCCCAACGCTCTGTCGAGCACGTTCACGCCGGCGAAATACTGTCTGTCAATCTTCACCCGATGCCGTTCTCAAGGCCGGGCTTGTAGACTGAATCCACTCAAAGCAACGGTGCCTGGAGGATCATCGACGTGACCGCTGCTCCGTGTGACGCGTTTCTCCGTCCACTCACCAGAGCCGCTTGGAGGCGATTTCAGCGCCTTGGGCCAGGGATTGCAGCTTGTGCCAGGCAATCTCTCCGTCGACGGCGCCAAAGCCGGCAAAGGTCGCGAAGCCACAGTCGGTACCAGCAATAACGCGCTCCTTGCCGACGAGGTTGGCATACTGTTCGATGCGCTGGGCGACAAGCTCCGGGTGTTCGACGAAGTTGGTCGTCGAGTCGATGACACCGGGGATCAGGATATAATCATCGTCGAGCTCGATATCCTGCCACACCGTCCACTCGTGTGCGTGGCGGGCGTTGGCGCCCTCAAACAAGAGTGCTCGCGGTTTGGCTTTGAGCACTTCCGGCAGGACTTTGCTCATGGCGATGTCGCAGACATGCGGGCCTTCATAATTGCCCCAGCAGATGTGCATGCGAACCCGGTCCGTCGGAATGTTGCGCAGGGCATGGTTGAGCACTTCGATATGTCGTCCCGCCGCCTTGACGAAACCGTCGTCATCAATGTCCTTGTACATCACGTGGCGGCCAAGTCCGAGATCGGGGCTATCCAGTTGGAGGACCAGGCCGGATTCGACGATGCCTTCGTATTCGACGCGCATGCCTTCGGCCACGGCTTCCAGGTAGTCGTCCTGGGTCTTGTAGAATTCATTCGGCTGGAACAGCGCAATCACACCGGGCGTAGCCGAGTTCATGAAACCGGCGTCGTCCTCGTAACCGGCGTTCTGCATGGCGGAACGCATATTGCGGATGTCATCTTGCAGCGGCTGCATATCCTTAACGGTAATCTCGCCCATGCAGACCGGACGACGGAATGTCGGGGTGCCGCCTGCCTTGGCTAGTTTTTCGAGAAAGGAGGGAAACTGTTCGAGGTCCTGCGGCGGGTTGCGCGGGGCGTCACCGTCAAACCCGGTCAACCGATCCTTGATATAGGTGGCATAAGAAATCTTTGACATTTCACCATCCGAGGGCAGCGAAATACCGACATCCTTCTGCCGTTGCACCACCGTCTTGGTCGCCTGGGCCACAACCTCGTCAAAACCTCGGGTATCGATCGGCACGCCGGCCTCTTTGGCAAAGACCAGGTCGGTGACGTCCTTTGGTCGCGGCAGCGAACCGACATGGGTCGTCAGGATGCGATCCGTCGAGCGTTTCATTCGGCGGCCTCCTGCGCGGCAAATGTCGGCCCGTGCGGGTTTTCCGAACCACGCACGACATAAGCAACAAGGGGCCCCGATGCGGCATTGCGCAGGCCATGGACCAGGCCCTCCGGGATCGTGAGCGTGTCGCCGGCGCCAAGTACGAGTGCGCCACCGGCCCAGGTCACTTCGAGAGTACCCTGGTGGACGAAAATAACCTCGCTTTCTGCGCGCGCGTGATCTGGAACGCTGGCACCACTGACCATGCGGAGTGCCCGCATCGCAAAGCCGTGCGGCCAGTCGCCCGTGATGGGCCCGGCAGAAAAGCCATCATCAGTCTCAGTCACATTAATGATGGCGCATTCATCAACGCCCTCGTTCGCAATCGGCGATGCCGGATTGGCCCTCAAGTCTGAAAACCGCAGGGCGCATTTTGTCAGTTCATTCAGTGGCGGTGTCGCCAATGCGGCCAGCTGTTCCGGTGATGGTGGTTGCTCGAGTTCGGCATCAGGTGGAAGCTGTTCTCCGATCGTGGTGTCAACCAGTCGGCCACCTTTGAGCAACCTAAGGCCGTATTTCTCGGCCTGCCTGAACACGTCAGGTGCCCACGTCACCTTGCCAGGATCATCACCGCCCAGGGCGACCCAGAGAAAGCCAACACCCTCATCGCGCTTTTCAAATCCGCGAAACATTCGAGTCGGCACGGAAACGACATCGCCCGGGTCCGCATCCATATAGCCATCCTGGCGATCGTGGCCAAACACGAAGCGCCATTGGCCGGTGTGGACGACGAACACTTCCGCCGTTTCGTGACTGTGTTGGGAATTCAGGCAGCCGCCGGGCTGGCGTGCCGCGCCAATATTAAATCCATGCGGTTCGGGAATGTGAACGTGCTGGTTCGGGTTCTCGGAGACGCCCGGACCGATAATCGTAAAGTTCTCTTTCTGGTCGGACCCGGGCGTACGCGTGTCAACAAACGCGTTCTTGCAGGGAATGAGATCGGCATACCGCACGAGGCGGCGCTCCATTGCTTCCTGGGACCAATCGGTCATTTGGCTCTCCATATGTCTTACCGACATGTCGTCATTGTTCCAAACGTGCGCCGCTCTGCTGATCGAACAGATACATATGTGCGGTGTTGATCGTGATGCCGACGACATCTCCGATCTGCTTACGCACGTGACGATCAGCTTTCGCTGCAATTCGGCGCCCGGCCACTTCGATGGTGATAAGGACGTTCTCACCGGTCAGTTCGCTGGCGTAGACCGGCGCATCAAAATCACCGCCTGTAGCATCCATTATCGTCAGGTCTTCGGATCGGATGCCGAGGACGACGGATGAGCGGTCTTGTGTCCCGACGGTCGCGATGGGCCGGCCATCGACGACGAACTGACCATTGCTGATCTCTCCTTCAATCAGGTTCATCGCCGGCGACCCGATGAATCCAGCGACGAAGAGGCTCCGCGGATTATTGTAAATCTCCTCGGGCGTGCCGAGTTGCTGGATGCGCCCGTTTTCCATGACGGCGACGCGATCGGCCAGCGTCATGGCTTCGATCTGGTCGTGGGTGACATAGACGGTCGTGATCTGTAACTCGTGACTGAGATGCTTGAGTTCGGCGCGCATACTCACACGCAGTTTTGCATCCAGGTTGGACAGCGGCTCGTCCATCAGGAAGACCTGCGGTTTACGGACGATCGCGCGTGCCAATGCAACACGCTGGCGTTGCCCGCCGGAAAGCGCCCGCGGTTTGCGATCCAGGAACTCGCCGAGCTGGACCTTTTCGGCCGCCTCGGTAACCCGACCGGCGATCTCAGACCTCGCCGTGCCGCGCACCTTCAGCGGATAGGCAATGTTCTCGCGCACCGACATATGCGGATAGAGCCCGTAGTTCTGGAAGACCATCGCAATGTCGCGATCCTTGGGCAGATCATCGTTGACCAGGCGGCCGCCAATCCAGATTTCGCCGGCGGTTGGTTCTTCGAGACCCGCGATCATCCGCATTGTCGTCGTCTTGCCGCAGCCGGATGGACCAAGGAGAACCAGGAATTCCCGATCCGCGATCTCGAGCGACTGATTGT
>JBPCWB010000608.1:0-2502 GCA_051009955.1 Hyphomicrobiaceae bacterium
CCGCGGGCGTTCACGTCGCCCCGACCAATGCCGATGCATCCGTTTGGGCGTTGTCTGCCATCCAGAACTAAGCCCGGGAGGGCACTATGGCGCGCGCATTCGAAGTCCCCGACAGGATACTTGTCGCAATCGGCGGTAATGCCACCCATCCAGAGGATATCGCTGGCACATCCGGGGAGCAGAAAGCGATCGCTGCCAGCACGGCGAAGGCGTTACTGCCACTGGCACTGCTCGACAAGGAATTGGTCATAACGCACGGCAATGGACCAGTCGTCGGCAAGATCCTGATGCGCCAGACACTGACGCGTGACAAGATCGCACCGATGCCCCTCGACATCTGCGTCGCCCATTCCCAGGGCGGCATCGCCTATCTCTTGGTTCAGGCCATCGAAAACGCGCTTCGCGAAGCAGACAGTTCACGCCATGTGGCGTGCCTGCTGACCCAGGTGGAAGTGGATGAGGATGATCCTGCCTTCCAGGACCCGACCAAACCTATCGGCGCCTACTACGATGAAGAAGAAGCTGCAAAGATTGCCACCGAACTTGGTTGGACGATGAAGCAAGACGCCGGGCGCGGTTGGCGTCACGTTGTTGCGTCGCCCAAGCCCAAGCATGTGTGCGATATTTCCCTCGTCCAGGTCCTCGCCCGGCGTGGCACCATCGTCATTGCGGCCGGTGGCGGCGGCATTCCGGTTATTCGCGGTCCGAAAGGCGTGCGCAGGGGTGTGCAGGCCGTGATCGACAAAGACCTGACTTCGGCCCACATGGCAAATATACTGGGAATCGAACTCCTCATGATTCTCACTGCCGTGCCGAAGATCTCGATCAATTTTGGAACACCAGAACAGGAAGAGCTGGACCAGGTCACCGCGCGCCAATTGCGCGCGCTCCACGTTGACGGACATTTTCCACCGGGCAGCATGGGCCCCAAGGTCGACGCAGCGTTGCGCTTCTTGGAGGGCGGAGGCGAGCGCGTGATCATAGCTCACTTGGAGGAAGCCATGCCGGCCCTAAGAGGCGAGGCCGGCACGCATATTGTGGCCGACGATGCTTGACAATACCTGGCCATTGGAAATCCCCGCAACTGTCATCGGATGTGTCGCATCGCGATGTCTCGATGGGCCCCGTCGCGGACGGGTCGTGGCGCTGTCCGACTCGACATTTTATATCTTGGCCGATGACCAGATGCTGTGCGTCGGCACGCAGAGCCTGAGCCGCGGCCCACTCAATGTCGTTACGACAGCGCCGTCGACGACAAACTGGACGGCCAGTGGCGTTCAGCATCATGCGGCGGCGCTTGTGTCAGCATCTGAAATCAGACTTCCGAACCGGTTTGTGTTTTCAATGTCGCAACGTGTGATCTGGTCGCCGGGAACCGTGGTTGGCGACATCGATCCAGTGGGCCTCCGGCGCGGCCTCGATGCACTTTCCATGGCCGCTGCGTATTCCGCGCCCGATGACGGCATCGGACGATTCCTTGTTCGCGACTTTACGCCAGCATGCACGGACTTCGTTTGCCGCGCAGCGCAAGCGCCTGTGACAGAGGCGCGATCATGGTTGAGCGATGCCTTCGCAATTGCCGACATGAGGACATCATCCCATCCGGCATGGGTCGGTAAAATTGCAGGTCTCGGACCCGGCCTGACGCCCTCCGGCGACGATTTCCTGGGCGGCATAATGATCGCGTTGCACACTCTTGGGCGACCGGACATCTGCGCTGACTTGTGGCGTGTGACCTCGCAACAGGTGAAAACCGACGGCAACGCCGTATCGTTTGCTCATTTGGCGGCTGCGTCAGAGGGCGTTGGCGGTGAGGGCATGCACGCGGCTATCGCGGCTATTGTTGGCGGCAACAATCGTGAGGTTCTCGATGCCATCCCGGCAATTGCAAGGATCGGCCACACGTCGGGCTGGGACGCCCTCGCCGGCGTTGCAATAACATGCGAGAGTTGGCTCGCCACACGACCGGCAATCTCACCATGAATGGGCAAGACCGATGCTACAAACGACTCGCGCATTTCGCGGCATGGTCACCGCGCCACATCATCTGGCGGCGCGGGCCGGTTTGCGTGTTCTCGAAGACGGTGGCAACGCCATCGAGGCGATGATTGCGGCCGCCGCGGCGATCACGGTCGTCTATCCGCACATGAACGCCATGGGTGGCGACAATTTCTGGCTGGTTCATTCCCCGGGTAAAGACGTAGTCGGCATCGACGCGTGTGGTGCTGCGGCGGCGGCAGCCGATGTCGACTTCTTTCGCCACAAGGGGTTGGATGCGATCCCATCGCGCGGCAGTCTCGCCGCCTTGACGGTTGCAGGAGCGGTCTCTGGCTGGCAGGCCGCATTCGCCCTCAGTCAGGAGGAATGGGGCGGCGAACTGCCCTTGGAGCGCTTATTCGAGGACGCCATTTTCTGGGCCTCCGACGGCGTTGCCGTCACGAAAACGTTGGCCGAGAATACACGTGCCAAGATTGAGGAACTGAGCACGGCGCCGGGCTTCAA
>JBPCWB010000609.1:0-11731 GCA_051009955.1 Hyphomicrobiaceae bacterium
CCCAACTTCGCGCGCAGAGCCTCTCCGTCCTGGGCGATCCATTTGCTCGAATAGGCCTGCAACACGAGGCCGAGATCGCGAACGCGCTTGATCTCGTCGGCATTGAACATTCCGACGTGCTCAATGAGCCAACGCTGATCATCGATCTTTGCACGCTTGTTGACAGTCTCATACAGATCCAGAATGCGCGGCGAAAATGACCCCACGCGAATGCCATTGCGCGCCGCCTCAACCATCATCTCAACCATCACGGTTTCGGGCAGACAGCTGTCGAAATTGAAACCCGCCCAGCCAGTATACGGCCCGCAGGTCGCACGGAGGCGATTTTCCTCCGAGTAATCGGATTCGGTATAGAGCCCGGCCATGCGCAAGTAGGCATCGCCCAGGCCGCGTCCGGCTAACCAACGGCCCCAATCGATGAGATATTCGCGGATCGCATCGGCATCGACAGTCGGCCACGCCGGGCTGAACATGAGGAATGCGCGGACGGGCAACGGACCCTCTTCACGCAGATGCTGGTAGGCGGCCAGAACCTCCCCTGCGATGCCGTGCCCTTCAACAACGCTGGTCGTACCAAAGCCATTGTAGATCTGCATGGAGCGTCTCAGGCCGGCGATACGGTCGTCCAGCGTAAAGCGCGGGATGCACCTCATCAGGGTCTTTTCAACGATTGGCTTGTAGGCGAACTCGTAGAAGACCCCGGTAGGTTCCCCGGTCGAGAGTTCCTTGTCGATCTGGACTGAAGGGACCGGCGGCAGCGTATCTCGGGTGATGCCGGCGCGTTCGAGAGCGCGTGAATTGGCGACGGAAGCCAGGGGCAGTGTGTTGCGCCAATGTCCCCAAATCGGGCGAATGTAGACGGGATGGTTCGGAGCAACGCTATCCAGCTCGGCACGTGTCGGAAAGCGGTTCTCGGCGAGATTGGCGGGCACGCCTTCGTAGAATGGTGGCTCTCCAATCGGCATCGTGACGATCCACTCGCCGTGCGGCGTCTGATCCGCCAATTCGCCAATCCGCGCCAAGACATCCCTGATCGACGCGCACCCGGCAAGTGTCGGCAACACATCTTTCAGGCCCTCGCGGTCCATATGCGCATGGCCGTCAATAAGGCCCGGCACGACCAGCTTTCCTTGCGCGTCGATCCGCCGAGTGTGTTCGTTGGCAAGCGGCGTGATTTCGGCTTCGTCACCAACGGCCGCGAACCGGTCTCCCATGACAGCGAGCGCCGTCGCGATGCGATCACTTCGATCCAGCGTGGCAATCTTGCCATTTGTGATGATCAGGTCCGCGTGGCAGTCCAGCTTCATCGTTTGTCGCGTCCCACGTGCTCACGCACCCCGGTGCTTGGCGAAGTCGTCAAACAGGCGCCGCGCTTCGTCCGCAAGTATTTGCGACGATGGCATCGCGCGCTGCTCGATCGACAACCCGACTTCGTGACGGAGATCGTCGTTGCTCATGCGGCGGCTCAGTTTGCTGTCGACGGCTGCGAGCCGGGATACGAACGCCGCCGAGTCAGCGGAGGCGCTGGCATAGTACACCCGTGCAACGCCAGCAATATTCATTGTTGCGACACACATCGCGCACGGCTCCGCCGTCGTGTAGAGATCGCACCCGGCAAGATCGGTCGAACCAAGGCGCCCACAGGCATCGCGGATCGCTTCAACTTCGCCGTGTGATGTCGGATCGCTGTTGGTCAGAGCTTTGTTCAGGCCTTCGCCGACGATCTCTCCGTTTTTGACGACCACGGCCGCGTACGGCAGCGCTCCCGGGATCTCCAAGCTTTCGCGCGCAATCTCCAAGGCGCGCCGCATGAACTCTTCTTTCATTGCATCTCACGCGCCTCCGATTTCCTTGCGCCGATAATCCTTGGTCATTTACGTCGCTTCCGTCCAACTCTCCGAAAACGCGAGCGCACAGGTGCTGAAGGGCCGACCTTCGCGCTCTCTTGGCCAGGGCAGGCCCTTGGCTTGGACACCGTTTACAGTCAGGCGCGCGCTCATTGCCGGGATGAGAACGGTGCAAACGCCATATCTGCGATCCGGGATTTGGTTCGGTTGAGAGTGAATGAGCAGTGGTTCACCAATGTCGTACCAAGTGAGTGCAATTTCCTCGTCGCTGGTCAGCACGCGCTCCGTCCAGTAGTAGCGGGGGTCTCCCTCTTTGGAAAACTCTGCATCAATGACCTGAATCGACGTATCAGCCGTTTCAGCGTTGAGCATGCCCTGGATCGTCGTCTGCAGCCAACGCGCCATCGCGATGTTGTCCGAGTAAATCAACCATTGGTCCTCGGTCAGTTCGCTCTTGATATAGAGCACATGCCCTGGTCCACCTGGACTAAACAGCACACGCCAGAAACTGGCGTCGGTTGTGTTTGGTGCACCGTCTGTTTCGGATAGGCGAATGAATGGGTTCTCGCCTGTCATGATCGTGCGATTGGGGTCCGCTATAGTCATGGTCTTCCTCCCTCTTCCAAATCGATCTCATCCTATCGACTGGCCACCCTCGCGTCAGCGAAATTCGCGCTACGCGCCTCGGCGACCGCGAGCCGGCCCTGAGCGTGTCGATCCCGCCTTCGCCAAAACAATACACGAGAGCGGTGGTTTCGGTCGGGGGCGATAGCCCCGCCATTCCGGAAGCTCGGCGGCGATTGACATGATTGATATCGGCGCAATCGGGTCTAGCAGCAAGGGCTATGCGTCGGGGCTGCCCTGCAAACTGATGACGCGATGCTCAGACGTGAGGCAAAGAACCCACTCCATTGCGGTAGGGATAGACAAACGGCCGGCAGAAACAGATCATGAGTACGTCCGCTGTCGGGCCTATCGGACCGTGGGCTGTTATGTATAGGTCCGACCGAAATCATGATTTGCGCCGGCTGATCGAACTTGAAGGAATTCTATATCGTGGAAAATCAATCGGAGACTCGCGTTTTTGATGTTCTGGCGAGCGCATTTGCACAGGAAGGCGTTAAGACGTGTTTTGCACTCCTGGGTGATGCCAACATGAACTGGGCAACGCGATTATCCGAACGGGGATGCCGCATGATTTATGTCAGGCATGAACACTGTGCCCTCGCCGCGGCTATGGCCTATGCACGAAAATCCGGAGACGTCGGCGTTGCCAGTGTGACCTGTGGTCCCGGCGTTACGCAATTAATGACGGCGCTTCCGGCGGCCGTTCGCGCGCGTTTGCCGGTCGTGGTGTTCGCCGGAGAGGCTCCCTTGAAGAGTGGTTGGTACAATCAGGGAATCGACCAGGCACCGTTCGTGACGGCGACCGGCGCTGCCTACCACAGCTTGCATATGCCGGAGCGCATGCCCGTCGCAGTTCGTGACGCTTTTCTGCAGGCGCGGAGAGAGCGGCGACCGGTGGTCATCGGCATCCCGTTTGATTTGCAGAACCGGCCCTGGAGCGGCCCGGCGACACTGCCCACTCCGTCGCAGGAATTGTTGCCGCGGCCAAAACCACTTCCGCCGCATCCCGACGACGTCACCGATGCGGCCCGACTGGCCGCCGACGCCGAGCGCATCGTCGTCATTGCTGGTGCCGGCGCGGTCGAAGCCGATGCGGGACCCGCCTGTCGCGAACTCGCCGCCAAGGTTGGCGGCCTCCTGGCGACAAGTCTGCCGGCACGGGGGCTCTTCCACGACGATCCGTTTTGCATCGGTATCTCAGGCAGCTACACCACCGAGGTCGGCCATGCGTATCTTGCTGAGGCGGACCTGGTCATATTAGTTGGCTGTTCTCTTGCTTTTCATCTCGGCGGCGGCGGTCAACTCTGGCCGAAGGCCAAAATGCTGCACGTCGACCTTGATCCGCTGGCCGTCAGCCAGGGGCAGGAAGTGGCAACCCACCATCTGCGGGCCGATGCGCGACTGGGGGTCGAGGCCCTGACAGCTTCACTGTCGGAACGCAAACAGATCTGGCGCAGTGAAGCGCTGGCCGCGCGCATCCGTGACGCCAAGCCGGACAGCTTTGTTTACGAGATCGAGCCAGGCTTGCTTGATCCTCGCGATGTCGTCGAAGTCTTGGAAGCCGAATTGCCGTCCGATTGGGAGATGGTGAACTCTTCGGGGCATTGTTCGGGTTTTTTCGCTCATATGCCCTCTCGCCCGAACGAGCGCTTCCTGACGATTCGAGAATTCGGTGCGATCGGCAACGGGTCTTCATTCGCCATGGGGGTTGCCGCAGCGCGACCCGATCGAACCATCGTTTTGTTCGACGGCGACGGCAGCCTGCTCATGAATGTGCAGGAGCTGGAAACCATCAGGCGGCATGGGATGAACATTCTGATTATCGTCATGAACGATGGTGCCTATGGATCCGAAGTACACAAACTGCGAGCGGAAGGTCTGTCCGAAGAGGGATCGGTTTTCGGCTACAGCGATTTCGCCGGAATTGCACGGGGCTTTGGCCTGGACGGGCGCAAGGTCACCGATCTCGACGACGTGCCCAAATTGATTGCGGAGTTTGCGGAAAGCGGCGGTGCGGCGGTTTGGGACTTCCACGTGTCAGACAAGGTCGTGTCCGCCGTCCTTCGCCGAGCCCATCCGCCCAAGGGAAAGAAGGCCTGAGTACTTGAGACGAGTTGGCCGGATGATTGCCAGTCTGGTTCTGCTCGCCGGTCGACGTGCCCGATGCGCGAGAACGGTGGACCGGCAAGACATTACGCTCGCATGCGGCGGCAGAAAACGGATGCGGTGACGGGGTTGTCAATCGAGCCTGAACTCCGTCTTCAGTTGAAAAGACTTGATCGTTGGCCGCTGTGAAAGCTCCTTTATGAGCGTAAGCAGCGGTGTTTCCATCAGAGGGTAGTCCGTTGCAATGGGTCCAGCATCTTTCAGCGCACGATACTGCGTATCGTCGTAAAAGGCTGCCAATAAGAGATCATCGTCGCTATCGAATGGCCCGCGCGCATCTCGTAGTTTCTGCAGCGCTGGTGGCACCAAAGCGCCCGGCCGTTCTGTAATCGGCGCGCTGCCGCGGGTGATCTTGTCGTAAAGGTTCTGATCGATGGGTCCGGCAATTTCGCCGTAGCCACCACGGACATAAAGGCGCACCTCGTCGGGCACCGTGTCATAGCGTTCACGCCCTTGGTCGCGGCCCATCACGTTGAGTATCGCCATCGTCACGATGTATTGCGCAAATGGACTGATAACGATCGGATACCCGAGGTCCATGCGCACGCGCCCGGCCTCTTCGAGAATTTCATCGAGCCGGTCAGCGATGCCGATCGTTTCCAGTTGGTATTGCAGGTTCGAGACCATACCGCCGGCGCATTGGTGATGGAAATGAAACTCATCATACTCATTTGGTGAGCCAGTCGGCTTGCCCTCTTTCTCGGCGATGTATGCAAGTCGATCGGCGACCTCTTTGACAAGTGTCAGATCAACGTCGACGTCATAACCTCGCCGACGGCAATTGCTGGCGAACAATTCGGTGGGGCTATGCGAAACCCCGTTGGCAAGCGTTGATGTTGCCGTATGGACAACATCAACTCCATGTTCGACGGCTTGAAGAACAACATATGGAGCCAGCCCGGAATTGCAGTGTGTATGGATCTGCAGCGGCAGTTTTCCGATCGCAGTCTTGATGGCCGGCACGAGTGTTGCGGCACGCTCCGGCCGCAATAGGCCACTGGCGTCTTTGATGAACACAGCATCAACACCATGGGCAACAAGTTCTTTCGACTTCTTCGCGTAGTAGGCATCGGTGTGAACCGGGCTGTCGGTAAACGCGAGACCGCCGGCAACATGGAGCCCATGCTTTTTCGCTTCGATGATTGGTATCTCAAGATTGCGCATGTCGTTGAGCGCATCATACGGCGTGTGATAACGCATGCCATTTGCCGCGAAGCGCTCGGCCGCCAACTTCACCACATCGTCGGCGAAGAACTCGAAGGTAAACAGGCTTTGCCCGCGGGTATGGATGATCAATGGCGTTTTCGTCACCCATGTGTTGAGAATCCGCATCCGCTCCCACGGGTCTTCACGCAGATACCGGACCATGACATCGAATACAGCACCGCCCACAAGGTCGATCGCTTCAAAACCGGCTTCATCCAGACGCGGCGCGATATCTTTCATCATGGCCGTGGTCATCCGGGTCGCCCACAGACACTGGTGCGCATCGCGTAACGTGACATCGATCAATCGAATTTTGCGCGGCACGAATTCATCCTCCTAGGTTAGCCGACCCAGAAACGTGTTCTCGACCCAGCGCGTACAGATTTTGTTCGCGATAAAGTCTGGATCATCCAGCAGCGCACGATGGAATGGCACTGTCGTCTGCACGCCTTCGATCGAGAAGGAGTCGAGCGCGTTGCGCGCGCGCTCCAATGCCGCGGGCCGGTCCGGCCCATGCACAATCAATTTGGCTATCATCGAGTCATAGTAGGGCTGTATCTCGAGACCCTCATAGACGTAGCTGTCGACGCGGACGCCTACTCCTTGCGGCGGCCGCCAGGACCGGACGCGGCCCGGCGATGGCATGAATTTCCTGGCTGCATCTTCAGCATTGATGCGGAATTCGACGGCGTGGCCTCTGGGCCAGGCCCTGTCATCCGGAATGGACAACCGTTCGCCCATTGCGACCCGCAGTTGTTCGACAATCAAATCATGACCGATACACATTTCGGTGACTGGGTGCTCGACTTGTATGCGCGTATTCATTTCGATGAAAAAGTACGCACGACTTGCTTCGTCAAAAATGAACTCGACCGTGCCAGCGCCCTGATAGCCAACACTCTCAGCAAGCTTTACAGCCGCGTCTTGCAGACCCGTTCGTTCTCCCTCGGTCAGGGCTGGCGACGGGCTCTCTTCGACGAGCTTTTGGTGTCGCCGTTGAGTTGTACAGTCACGCTCACCTAGGTGGCGGACGCGGCCCTGAGCGTCTCCGAAAACCTGAACCTCAATGTGACGCACGGCCGGGAAGTAGCGCTCCAGGTAGATTGACGGATCGCCGAACGCGTCACCGGCTTCCCGTGAGGCTTGTTCGAATAGGGCTGTGAACGAAGATTGGTTCTCAACCACGCGCATACCCCGACCACCGCCGCCGGCACTCGCTTTCAACAGCATCGGATAACCAACCTCGTCTGCAGATTTGAGTGCCTCCGCTGCCGCCGTGAACGCGCCCGACGATCCCGGCACAACTGGAACATTCAGTTCAATTGCCGTCCGGCGTGCCCGCGCCTTGTCACCCATCATCTCAATGCAGTCCGGCGTCGGCCCGACAAAACAAAGACCGGCTTGGACGCACTGTTCGGCGAATGCGGCGTTTTCTGCCAGGAACCCGTAACCGGGATAGACCATCGTGCAGTTCGTCGCGTCTGCAACATGGAGAAGCGCGTTGACGTTCAGGTAGCTCAATTGGCTGGACGGCGGCCCAACACAGATTGCCTGATCGGCAAGCCATGCATGTGGTGCGGCTCTGTCCGCAGCCGAATAGACTGCGACGCATTCGAGCCCCAATTTGCGACAGGCACGGATCGCACGTATGGCGATTTCACCGCGGTTGGCAATCAATACTCGTTGTCGCATGTGCACTTTCTGGATCTGGACCTGCGGGCGTGATCTGGTCGGGAAACACCAACCAGGACCAAGTCGCCTGCCTCGCATGACCAACCGAAACGCCTAGTGAATTTGTGTCAAGTATCACCATGCGCTTATGCTGGCCACTCGCAAGCGGGAACAGACTGCATCGCAAGAGACCAATCCATGGCGCTAACATTCAAGGAGGTGTCGGAAATCATGAAGATCATCGACGCTTCCGATTGTGAAGAAGTAATACTTGAGCTTGAAGGGCTTCGTCTCGTCGTCCGCCGTGGTACCGCTGCGGGTGCGCCAGCCGGATCAGACGTGGATACGGCCCCGCCGGAGCGCGTCTCGCGATCATCCCCCGATCGAGAGGCGGTGGCCCCGCCTGCGCGAGCTGAGCGGGCAGAATTTGGTGCTCAGATCCGTGCTCCGATGGTCGGGTCGTTTTATCGGCGTCCGTCGCCCGATCAGCCACCATTCGTCGAGCTTGGTTCCCAGGTTCAGCCCGGCGATCCGCTGTGTCTGATCGAGGTCATGAAGCTCTATACGACGATCGAAGCAATCGTCGAAGGCACCGTCAGGCAGATCGCTGCGGAAGACGGACAACTTGTCGAATTCGACCAACTGCTCTTTGTGATCTCGCCGGATTAAGCCGATGATTGCACTATGCTCCGATCCATTCTTTGATATTTCCGGCAAGTCCATCGTGATAGCTGGCGCATGCGGTGGTCTCGGCTCTGCAATATCCAACGAGTTGTCACGGCGCGGCGCAAATCTGGTTCTCGCGGATATAGATGCCGCTGCTCTCGAAGGATTGGCCGAAGCACTCCCGTCCGACACCCGCTACCAGTCGATTGATGCCACGGACGAAGAGCAGACCATCGCGCTGATGCAGCTCGCCGCCGATGCGTACGGTGGCGTTGACGCGCTGGTCAACGCCACCGGCGTCTTCGCGGTCGGTCTTGCCAAGGATTTGCCGCTGCAAGAGTTTCGGCGGTCCATGGATGTCAACGTCGCCGGCGCTTTGCTGCTGTCGCGCGCCGCCGCCCACCATATGTCATCTGCTGGCGGCTCGATTATCCATCTGGCATCGGTTTCCAGCCGAGTTGCCAACGCTGAATACGCGGCCTACGCCAGCTCAAAAGCGGCGCTATCGCAGTTGGTTCGTATCCTTGCGCGCGAATGGGCACCGAGCGGCATTCGCGTGAATGCTCTCGGTCCAGCGATGACGGAGACGCAGCTGACAGCCCGGCATCTGTCGAATGCCGCGTTTCAAGACCAGGCATTGGCCGCGATCCCAATGGGTCGGTTTGGTCGCCCCGAAGACCTTCTAGCACCGATACTGATGCTGATTGGCGATGGTGGAAGCTTCATTACCGGTCAGACAATTTATGTCGACGGAGGTCGTACACTTGTTTAGTCGCATTGACTTCAGCGCACCACCCCTTGTTGCCTCGCAACGGCTTCATCCGGCGCGCGCCAGTGTCCAACCAGCGTCATTTCTTTCTTCGTCGATTCGAAATCCCACCGCTCGCAATCGGGCTAGGCGGAGCAACCGTCAGAACTTGGACTGAACCCGGACTGCGCAAGCCTTGGCGGAAAGCTCGTGGAACATGAGACACAGACAAGACTTGAGCTAATCGGCGAGGCGTTCCGATATCAATTACATGCTACAAATTTGGTCCGTTGGCCCACGAGGTCGTTTGAACTTGTCCCACGCTCTCATCTTCCCTCGCCTCTCCGCACGGGTTATCGCAGTTGTGGCGCTTGGGACGATCGTGTCACAAATCTGGATTACTCCGGGCCTCACTGCCGAGTCCGGCGGACAATTGCGGCAGGACGTGCAGTTTGACAGCCCGATCCTCGGACGCAAGATCCGGGCCGCAGTCTATCTGCCGGCCACACTGGTGGATGGCAAAGAGGCCCAACCGCGAGTCCCCGTCGTTTATCTGTTGCATGGCCTGGGCGACAATCATACAGCGTGGCCGCGTCTCGGCCGCATTAAGCCGACATTGGACCGCCTCATTGCATCGGGCGACTTGCAGCCGGTGATTGTCGTCATGCCGGATGCCGCCAGCAGCTGGTATGTCAATGACGTCCGGCCTGACGGCTACGGCCGGGTGTTCGACGCGTTCCGATCGGATCTGATCACGGCTGTGGACGCACGCTATCCCGCGGTTGCCTGCAGCCGTGGCCGCGCCATTGGCGGACTGTCGATGGGTGGATATGGTGCCCTGTTGCTCGGCATTGCGCAGCCTCATCTGTTTGCCGCGATCTTCAGCTTGTCCGGGGCGGTCTTTCCGGAGAACCTGTCGAATGATCCGGCGCGCCGAACCTGGCTCGCAAGTTTATTCGGCGGCGTCCATGGCGAGCCGATTGCAGATGCGCGACTGGCGGAGTGGAACATTTTTGGGCGCCTCAAAGCCGTTGCTGCCAGTCATGACCACCCGCACGTGTGGCTTAGTACCGGCGATGATGACTCGTTTCCGTCGATTGTGAGCGGCAGTGTGCGCGTCTTTCAATTCCTGCGCAGACGAGGCGTGCCTGCCGAATTGCGGGTTGACGATGCCGGCCATCGCTGGTCGTACTGGCGGCGATCCGTCGTTCCAGCGCTGAAGTGGGTGTCCGCGAGACTGGTGTCGCGATGCCCGGACTAGCTGTGAACGCTCGGGATGATGATGTCCTTTCAGCACTTTCGAGAGAAGCCGATGTTGCAACGATCAGTGATTCTCCGGAGGGCCAAATTAACGTTCACAACAATGCCCGCCTGACGCCAAAAGGACGAAAGGCCGAGGCTCGTGCTGTGGTGGACAAGGGGCAGAGCATAGCCAAGGCCGCACCGCTCATCGCACTCCACGCAGACCGCTGGCCCACCACGGTTATGTCCTATGAGCGGCGGTGGGCGCGATCGGAACCACAATAGGAGAGCGAACAATATGCTGGCTGCACAACAATCGAATCCCAAAGTGGGCGTGATCGGTCTGGGCCAAATGGGCCGCGGGATCGCGCAAAATCTACTGCGGCGAGGTCTTCTGCGGTCGTTCTGGGATAGCGCGCCAGCACCTTTGGAGACCTTCGCAGCCGCCGCGTCCGCACACGTCGCACGGTATCCCCGTGAGGTCGCCGAAGCCAGCGATATCGTCGTATTTGTCGTACCATCGAGCAAAGAGATTGCAGCCTGCCTTGATGGGCCGAATGGTGTGCTGTCGGCCCCCGCGGCCGATCAGATTATTCTTGATCTCACCACGTCCGACCCTCAAGAAACGCGCCAGAACATCGCCCAGGCCAATGCTCACGGCCGCGCCTATCTTGATGCGGGCATGAGTGGCGGCGCGCAAGGCGCTGACGCAGCACAGCTCGCGCTGATGGTCGGCGGGCGGGCGGAAGACTTCGAGCGGTGTCTTCCGGTCTTTGCGGCAATTGCAGACTTGGACAAAGTCCGCCATGTCGGCCCGGGCGGCACCGGCCACACTATGAAGCTCATTCATAACATGATCTGCCACAGCATCTTCATGGTTACCTCGGAAGGCTGCCGGATCGCTGAACGTTCTGGCATTGATCTGGCGACGGCAATCGACGTCATCAACAGTGGCAATGCGCGCAGCTTCATCAGCGAGCAGCGCTTCCCGCGGCACATTCTATCTGGCACATGGGACGCGCGCTCGCGTGTCAGCAATTTGGAAAAGGATTTGCAGCTTGCCGTCGGAATGGCGCACGGCCTGGACGCTCCAGCAGCATACGCCGAGCGGACGGCATCTTTGTTGGCGCGCGCGTGCGAAGCAGGCATGTCGGACGACGACTTCTCACGGCTCTACCAGGCGTTTGACGACCTCGCCGAATGACGGAGCCCGGCGGCCGGACCTTGTGAAAGCTACTGACTGGCTCTAAATCAATTGCTTCTCTTGCAGCAATTCGACGATACGGCGAGCGCTGTCGTCGGCGGTCGCCTCGACCGTCGCGAGATGCACGTCGGCGCGTTCCGGCGACTCGTAGGGCGAATCGATACCGGTGAAGTTCTTGAGTGCGCCTTGCCGCGCACGCTTGTAGAGGCCTTTCACGTCGCGCTCTTCACAGACGCTCAAGGGCGTGTCGACGAACACCTCGAAGAAGGAGTCCTCATCGAATAGCTCCCGCGCCATCCGCCGTTCGGATCGGAACGGTGAGATGAAGGACACGATCGTCACCAATCCGGCGTC
>JBPCWB010000610.1:0-7276 GCA_051009955.1 Hyphomicrobiaceae bacterium
CTCCGGGAGACAGTGGACATCATCCGCAAGGCCTTTCGCGGAGAGAGGCTGATCTACGACGGCAGGAAATATCAACTCCCGTTGCCTGGAGGAGAAGGCAAGCCGTTACGGCTTGACCACGAGCCGGCCGACATTCCCATCTACCTGGCAACCCTTGCGCCAAGATCCCTGGCCTATACCGGCCGTGCGGCGGACGGCTGGCTTGGGACATCGTTTTCGCCTGATCATGCGGAGGCACACCTGGCGCATATTCGTGCTGGCGCGGAGTCGGTTGGCCGCACCTTGGCCGATATTGATCTCATCGTGTCGTGCACGCTCGCAATTGGTGATGACGTCGACGCCATGATCAATGCGCGCCGCAGAGCCGTTGCCTTCAATCTTGGCGCCATGGGGTCCGCCACGACAAACTTTTACAATGATGCGTTCAAGCGAGCCGGGTTTGTCGAGGATGCCGAAGCCGTTCAATCACTGTGGCTCGCCGGAAAGCGCGATGACGCGGCCGCACGCGTACCGGACGCTCTCGTTACACAATTCGGGGCCATCGGAACCCCCGAGATGGTGGCTGCACGACTTCGGGTTTATCGCGACGCTGGGGTCAATGGACTGCAACTGCGCTTTGACACGCCGGATCTCCGCAAACGCCTGGACTTCATCGGTCAGGTCATGGACCGGTTGCCGGATCAGAGCCTGATCACTTGAAATCGAACCATTCTGACGAGAGTGATTTGCGACGAGATCAAGCGGACCGGCGAAGGGCGTAGCGGCGTTACGGGTGAGACGGTACGCGTAGGAGTCGTCGCAAATCAACTCGTCCCATTTGAGTGTCGATGTTTCGAACACTCACATCGAGGGTTTCCGAGCAGCGGCCGATCAGTGCGTCAGACGATTTGCCCGTGACCCCGCCACGCGCCGCATCGCCTTCCTGCTGGCTCGGCACGCCGCTTGCGAAACAGAATTGAATCCATTTCAAGTGATCAGGCTCTAGGAGCGTGCGGCCTCAGCCGGCAATGCGCTCGGCGATGGAGACAATGCGTGTCATCTCACGCAGCACCGGCTTTTCGATTAACTTGCCGTCGATCACGACGAGGCCGGTATCGGCCGCGGCAAACTCACGAAGCACCCGCCGCGCGTTTGCGATGGCGGCTTCGTCCGGCGTAAAGACCTCGTTGATCAGACCGATCTGCTTGGGATGAATGGCGCCTTTGCCACTGAACCCGAGATTGCGCGCGCGTTCGGCTTCGCGAGTCATCCCCCCGGGATCCTGCAGGTCGAGATATGGGACGTCGATCGCGTCGATACCGACGGACGCGGCGGCATGGACCACACGCGAGCGGGCATAGAGCAGTGGTTCCCATTCATTTCTGCACCGCAACTCCGCCGCCATGTCGACGCCACCGAAAAAGAGCGCGTCGATCCGTGGGCTGGCCCGGGCGATCTCATGCGCCGCCTCCAAGCCGGCGTTGGTTTCGATGATGATGTGCAGTCGTGTTACGTGACCACGCTCGGTCAGAATATCGTCCAACCAGACGATCTCATCAGGCGCCATGACTTTTGGCAGCATCACGGCCGGCGGCGGTGTCTCTGTTGCAATGAGAGCTGCGACGTCGGCGAGGCCGAACGCCGAACGTAAACAATTGATTCGCACGATGCGTTCGACACCATCATCGGCCTGCTGCTCGGCAAACAACCCAAAGCCGCGTTGACGTGCAACAACCTTGTCCTTGGGCGCGATACCGTCTTCGAGTTCAACGCAGACGATGTCGGCGCCGGAGGCCAGCGCCTTCGGAAACATGTCCGGCTTGAGCCCAGGCGAAAAAATGAAACTCCTGCGTGGGCGAACGGCACGTTCGGGTGTTTTCATGGTCACCGCATCTCCTAAGTGTAAGGCCCTCCGACCTCACTATTTGTCTTCACCGGACTGCGCGGCAAAGATCGATGTGTAACCACCAGACCAATCCGGCGGGATCTGGCATGGGCGAGGATCGTGGGCGGCCCAGCGCACAGATTGCCCTCGAACGATTTCGTAGGTGTGAGAGGACGGGTCTGGATGCGGCGTGTAGGGCTTTGCATCCGCCGAGGAATAGCAGTTCAACAGCAGCGGTCGCGGTTCGGCCGATTTGCTTGACGGTGAATAGTGCAGGGCGCGGCAATTGTGGACAGTGATCGATCCGGCCAGCCCCATCAGGTAGTCGGCTTTTGAGCTGTCAACCGCTGCCGCGTCGGTTTCGCTGAGGCAGCCGGCCCAGTTCCCCTCCGCGTCGTACTGGTCGTAGAGCTCGCTTTGGTGGCTGCCGGGCAAAACGGCCAACGGCCCATTCGACATATCGGTGTCAGCCAGATAGCAGCCGATCGTCAGGACATTATAGTTGGTGTGCGGGAAGAATTGAATGTCCTGGTGCCACTTGACCGTGTCGCTTTCGTCGAACCACTTGAAATTCAGTTTCGAATGATGAAACACAACGTTCGGCCCGACGAGGTCGGCTGCCACGTCCGCCATCAGTCCTTTTGCGAAACGCCAGTATGTGTCGTGCTGATCATCCGGTCGCTTGAGGCGTCTGAGGACCGGGCGAGCGGCCGAGTGACCTGGCCCGATGTCGAATATCCGTCCTGCCTCGGTTTCCTGTCGGCTCGCTTCGACAAATTCGTTGGTAACGGCCACCAGTTCCGCAAGGATGTCAGCCGGCACGAGGCTTTCGACGCCGATGTAGCCATGCGCAAAGTAGTGCTCACGCTGGACCTGTGTCAGAACCCGCGCCGGATGCGACAGGATATCTTCAGGGGTCATGTCTTGGTCTCCCTCTCCAGGTTCAGGCCCGCATTTCCGTCTTGTCGGTGCCCGAGTAGACGGCTGCCACGAGCCGCCTAGTCGATTCGGCATGGTTTGCCAGAGCTGCGTCGTCAAGATCCGAAACCGGGTCCGGCATCAAGTCAAAGTGACCATAGTCATCGGTTCCGCGCACGAGAACGGCCGTATCTCGGACCTTCGTCTGGCGAACTGTCGTGGGAATGTAGCGAATGGCTAGCCCGATGCGCCGATTCGCGGTCCTGTTCGGATGAGAGCCGTGCGCCAGCAAGACGTGATGCAGTGAGAATTCGCCAGCCGACAACGGAATGTCGGTCGCCTCGTCTTCATTGACATCGATGGCGATTTCCTGGCCGCGGGTCAGAAGGTTCTTTTCATTGAAGGTGTCTTCGTGTGCGATCTGACCGCTGGTATGGCTGCCGGCAAGGAACTTCATGGCACCGCTTTCGAGGGGGGCATCGGACAATGCCAACCAGGCCGTGATGATCTGGTCGTGCGGTTCCAATCCCCAGTATGTGGCATCCTGATGCCACGAAACGAAGCCGCCGTCGTTCGGCTCCTTGATGAAGAAGTTCGTCGTCCAGCACAGGATATTCGGCCCGATGACGGCTTCGACGCCGTCGAGAATTTTGGGATGGCGGACGAGCCGGTTGGCCCAGGTGAACAGCAAATGCACTTCGTGGCGCATGTTGGACTGCAGTGGCCCACCGTGGGCTGCCTCGTGCGCCTGCAATTCGTCGACGTAGGACTGCGCCTCCTGCGCACTCATGGCACGCAACGGAAAATAGAACCCGTCACGATCGTAAGTCTCTTTGATCTTTGCTGGATCCATACTCGACATTGTTGTCCTCCCAGGGCATTGCCGATCGTCGCGCAGCGCGCAATGATATGACAATTGCAGTTTCGCGTCGGTCGGCTCTGACGGCTACTGCTATTGTGAACAGAGGACTGATATCTGCCGCACAACCGCACGGCGGGTCAATCACCATTGGGCACCATTGGGCATCATTGGGAGGATTTGGGTATGGCCGGATTACTTGACGGGCACATTGCTGCAGTGACCGGTGCGGGGTCCGGAATTGGCCAGGCCATTGCTGTCGGGTACGCCGAACAGGGCGCGTCGGTTGCACTAATTGATATCGACGTTGAAGCTGCCGAAAAGACGGTCGAGACCATAACCACCGCGGGCGGCCGGGCACAGGCCTTCCAGTTGGACGTGGCACAGCGCGAGAACTGTGTCGGCGTCGCCGGCGATGTCTCCACACACCTCGGCCCGATTTCGATCCTCGTCAACAATGCCGGCATCAACCGCCGCAATCCGTTGACCGGCGACAAGGATGCCGTGATCAAGGACTGGGACGACATCATCGACATCAACGTCAAAGGCGTCTTTAATGTTACGCACGCCTTTCTCGACCAGCTTCGCGCCAATCGCGGCCGCATCGTCAACATCGGCTCAATTCAGTCGTTCGTGCATGTCCGCACACCGAACTCAGCGGCCTACACGACGTCGAAGCATGGTGTGCTGGGCTTCACCAAGGCGTTGGCCGCCGAACTTGGCAAAGACGGTGTCAGAGCCAATGCCATCGGTCCCGGTTTGATCGAAACGCCGCTCAACGCGGCGGCGCGCGCCAATAATCCAGATTTGGTCCGGATCTTCCTTGAGCACACGCCGCTTGGGCGGGCCGGCAAGCCGGACGACATCGTCGGACCGGCCATCTTCCTGGCCTCCGACCTGTCGAACTACGTCACCGGCTCCATCGTGATGGCGGACGGCGGCTATCGGTCGATTTGAACCTGTCCGATCGATGGCAGGCAGTTCACGTGATCGATCCAATCTCCTAAGGTTGGATCCTTGAAGCCGCATGGCTCACCCTCACGACTGTAGGACCACAGCCCGATGACCACGATCACAGAGCCCGCCCGCCAGGTTCCCGTCGTTGCCGAGGCCGAGGTCGTTGTGCTCGGCGGTGGCCCGGCCGGCATTGCAGCGGCGACGGCCGCCGCGCGAACCGGCGCCAGAACATTGCTGCTTGAACGCTACGGCTTTCTTGGCGGTATGGGCACGGCCGCCATGGTGACCAACATTTGCGGCCTTCATGCTCACATCAGCGGCTCGATCCAGCAGATCGTACGCGGCGTCGCCGACGATATTCTGGCGCGCCTCGATCGCCTCGACGGCCTGAGACCACCCCACATGGTCAATGATCCGGACGGCGGCCCCGGCACGGCCGCGCAAGCCTACGACACATCCGCCTATAAGTTCGCCGCCGACGACCTTCTGGTTTCCGCCGGTGTCGACGTGCGCTTTCATACCTTCGGTGTCGGCGCCGTTGGTGACGGCGCGCGCCTGTCCGCCTTGATCATCGAGACCAAGTCCGGTCGCGCGGCCATTCGCGCCGAAAGCTTCATCGACTGTTCCGGTGACGCCGATTTGGCGCACTGGGCCGGCGCCGCCTGCGTCAAGGGCGATGACACCGGTTTCCTGGCCTATCCGACGACGATGTTCCGGCTCGGCAATGTCGACGACCGACGCGCGCAGGACTTGGGCAAGCCGCAACTCAGCGTGTTGATCGCGGAGGCGGGTGACGCCTACGACCTGCCGCGCAAGACCGGCATCATCAATCCGCAACCCCATGCCGGCGAATGGCGCTGTAACATCACGCAGATCAGTCGTGACGGCGACCCCATCGATGGCAGCGATTGGCAGGATCTGAGTTTCGCGGAAACCGAGGGCCGCCGGCAGGTCTTGGAGTATTTCCGATTCCTGAAGGACCGGGTCCCTGGCTTCGAGAACGCCTATCTGCTAGAGACGGCGCCGCAAATCGGCATTCGCGAGACCCGGCGTATCGTCGGCGACACCGTGCTGTCCGGCGACGATGTGCTGTCCTGCCGTGACTTCGCGGATTCGATCGGCTGCAACGGCTGGCCGCTGGAACAGCATTTGAAGGGGGCCGCCAAATGGACCTTCCTGAGAGGCCGCGGCTACCACCAGATCCCGTTTGGAAGCACGCTGCCGCAGGGTGTCGATAATCTTCTGGTCGCCGGGCGCTGTGCGTCGACGACCCAGGACGGCCAGGCCTCACTGCGGGTCAGCGGGCCGTGCTTCGCCATGGGACAGGCCGTCGGCACGGCCGCGGCTCTGGCGCTTAAGCAGGGTATCGACCCGAGGGCGCTCGACATTGCGATGCTGCAGGACAGGCTGCGCGCTGACGGCGCGTTTCTCGGGGATGCGGATCTTTAGGCGCATTCTACCGAAGGCATTGAACCACGCTAAGCAACAACCACCGGTTTAATTCGCTTTTTATTGGACTAATTTTATAATCATATAAATAGAATATTTCCCGTTTTGCGCGCGTGCATTTTAGTCTGCAATTTGTGATTGCCAAAATAAACTCTAATTGCAGTTACCAAAAAGGAACAATTCTAAAAAGTTATCGAGATTCATCAGAATGCGGTTTTTCAGCACGGTGTCTTCCCTTTAACGTTTTGATCAAAGCACGCGATCCATTGATCGCGGCCTGCCGCATGTCTCGCTTCGTCGCACGGGCCGAGACGATCGGCGATCGGGGGAAGAGAGATGGGAATGTACCGGTGGGTGCCGCAGGGTCGATGCGCTTGGCTGCGCAGAAAGACGGTGCCGTTGGCCCGCTTGACGCGATTGGCGTTCGCGGCCCTGGCGCTGATGATCGGCACGATCCTGGCCACCGCCGCCCAGGCGCAGATCACGTTTACATTCGAGGAAGCGTTCGATGGGTCTGGAGTCATATTGACGTTCAGCGGGTCATCGCAAGCGACAAGTGACTTCAAACCAGACAGATGGCCCGAGGGACACATTTGCATTGAAGCGTGCCTATGGGATTTCCTGGACGACGCTCTTACGGATGATTTCGACACCGCCACAATTGTGGGACAGGCGCCCTCCTGCTGGGTGAATGATGGTGAGCCATTACCCGTCGATCTCGAGGAAGACAAAGTCACGATCGACGCGGAGAGCGTGACCGATAATGTGACGTTCGACTTCGATCCGAATAGTGAAGATGATACGGATGTCCATTTGACTTTCGTCACTGGTGATACTGTGAGCTGCCAGGGCGCCGTTAAGTTTGATCCCGCGGACCTCAGTATCGACGATATTACCATCCCGGCGGGCGGTGTTACGAGAACCGAGATCCATTCCGCCGCCGGCGGCCTGTCGTTCAGGTTCGTCAAGGGAACGGCGGATGTCACGAGACCGCGTGCTGAGATCACGGTGCCAGCAGACGCCAGTGGCCCCTTCGAGGTCACGATCGCCTTCGACGAGCGCGTCTTCGACAAGGACGATATCAGCAAAGACTGGGATGGGAAACGTGGAATTCGGCTCCTGAACGGCAAGCTCGTGCCTGGATCGTTCTCCAGGCAGGGCATGGTCGGCGAAGAGGATATCTACAAATTCACCGTCGAGCCTGATGATGATTTGAACCATGGAGAGCA
>JBPCWB010000611.1:0-12660 GCA_051009955.1 Hyphomicrobiaceae bacterium
CCCAGGGCCTTGAAGGGGACCCATTTGGTGTTCGTGCTGGACGCCAGTTTTTCCAGCACCTCGAGCCGGCGATAGGCGAGGTAGCGTTCGCTGACGGACTTGGCATAAATCTTGTTTTCTTCAAGCACGGCCTGTGCGCGTTCTCGTCGGATCTGGCGTTCGGCACGGGCCGCTTCGAGATCCGCCTGCAGCTTGACCAACCGGATCTGCTTTTCCGCCTCCTCCTGCTGGATCGCGATACGCCGTCGCGCCGCCGTCTCTTTCTGGTCCAGGATGACTTTTGGGAAGCGCACGTCGGCCAAACCGAAGCGCAAGGCGACCAAAGGCGTCTTGCTCAGAGCGGCGGCAATCGATTGATTGAGCTCCGCATTGATCGCGGCCCGCGACGAGGCGACCTCCTCAATGGAATATTGCGAGACCACGCGGCGAACAACGTCACGAATAATTGCCTTGCCGTAGATGTCGTAGATCCGTTGCTTGCTGATGTAGCCGTGGACCAGATTGCGGAGATTGCGACCTGTGTAATCTGCTGGCACGCGATCGAAGACGGCTTGCAGTGTGTGCTCGTCATTGCGGACGGCGAATGTCCCACGCACGTCGAACGGCATGGCAAGCTGCGACTTCGGCATGTAGAGCGCATGATCTTTGCGAAACTGTTCAACGTGGCCGAAGTCGCTGGATTCAACGACGATCAAGCGATCGCAATAGAAGAAGCAGATTGGCAATCGAAACTGCGAGGGCTTGATCAATCCCGGCTGGAAGCCGTCCTTCGACAGGATCTTGCCAACGTATGCGGGCGGCACCTGGACCGACTCCCCGATGCAACCGGTGAGCACGACCGTCGCCGATAGGGCGATTGCAAGTTTGGCAACACGTTTCATTGTTTCCACTCCCTTCGCAATTGACCTAACTAATTGCAGCATCCGCACAGTATATCTCTGCGGATGAGGACTATTACGTGGGGAGTCTAAGATCAAAATTCCAGAATTCTTTGGCTTATTTAGGTAACCAGAACCTTAATACTCGGCTCACATTGTCATGAAATTGTCGTTTTGGAATAATAACTTGGTTCTCGATGAGCATACATTTGATCGATGGAATATATAGTTGAGTTAAGCTTAGAGTCCGGCGGCCATACCGCCGTCGACGGCAATCTCAGCTCCGGTGATGAACGCCGACTCAGGTGATGCCAAAAACAGAGCAGCGCGGGCGACATCGGCGGGTTCTCCAAACCGACGCAACGGCGTCTGCTCGATCAACGCCTTGTTGATCATCGGATTGCGCAGGACTCGCTCGGTGAGGGCCGTTTCGATGAAGCCGGGAGCCAAGGCATTGACCCGGATTCCGAATGATGCGTATTCGATGGCGAGCGCTCGTGTCAGGGCAGACACGGCTCCCTTGGTCGCCGAGTAACCAGCCAACTGGCGCAAGCCCCGATGGCCCATGATCGAGGCCAGATTGACCAATGATGCACTCTCGGATTTGCGCATCAGTTCAAACCCATCGCGGGCAATGCGCACGACCCCGTCGAGATTGACTTCGCGAATCTGCTCCCAATCCGCATCGGTCATATGGCGGAAGTCTCCGCGCACGTTGAGACCGGCATTGTTGACGATGGCATCCAATCGACCATGTGCTGCGTCGATCGTGCGAAACAGCGCCGACACATCCTGCCCTTTGGAGACATCACAAGCTACGGCAGTGGCCTGGTGTCCGTCTGTCCGGATTTGTTCCGCGACGCGCTCTGCCGCATCGCCATCGATATCTGCAAGAAAGACAATCGCTCCCTCTTCCGCGAACAGACGCGCCGTGGCATCACCTATTCCGGCGCCGGCACCCGTCACCAATGCAATGCGATCCTGCAGTCGTTTCATTCTTGATTCCGGTTCTCAAACGGTGGTGTGCCGCGCTCTGTCAAATCTAAAGCGTGCCATGGCGCGTGCAGTCGTCAGGCCGGCGGTTGCCATTTCTCACGCATCGTCACCAGTTCTTCGGCGGCACTGGGATGCAATGCCATTGTTGCATCGAAGTCCGGCTTGGTCGCCCCCATGCGCATGGCGATGGCCGCCATCTGCACGATCTCCCCGGCGTCCGGTCCAACGATATGGCAGCCAACGACGCGCTGATCGTCCGCGTTGACCAGGAGCTTCATGAGCATGCGCTCTTCCCGGCCCGACATCGTTCCCTTCATCGGCCGGAACTTCGATTTGTAGACGTCAATGTTCTTGAACGCTTCGCGGGCCTCGTGCTCGGGCATACCGACCGTTCCGATCTCCGGTGTCGAAAACACTGCCGTCGGAATCATGTCATAGGTGACCTTTCGCGGGGCGTTGCCAAAGACGCTGTCGGCAAAGGCATGGCCCTCGCGGATGGCAACCGGCGTCAGGTTGACACGATCGGTGACGTCACCCACCGCATAAATGTTCGTGACCGAACTCTGCGAGTGCTCATTGACACGGATCTCACCGCGGCGCCCGACTTCCACGCCGGCCTGCTCAAGACCCAGATTCTCGGTGTTTGGGTTGCGCCCGATGGCGAACATGATCTGATCGGCTTCCAGCACTTCCCCACTCGTGATGGTGCCGGCAAGTCCGTCGCCTGGTTTCTCGATCCCGGTAAAGACCTGATTGGTGATGATGCGGATGCCACGGCGCTGCAATTCCTCGGTCAGCGAATCGCGCAGATCCTCATCGAACCCACGCAGGATCTTGTCGCGACGGTAGATCAAGGTGGTCTCCGCGCCGAGTCCGGCAAAGATGCCGGCAAATTCGACGGCGATGTAGCCGCCGCCTGCAACGACAATGCGCTTTGGAAAACGCTCGAGGTGGAAAGCTTCGTTTGACGTGATGACATGCTCGACGCCTGGGAGATCCTCATCGAGGTTCACATGGCCACCCGTCGCTACGAGAATCTTGTCCGCCGTCACGGTCTGGCCGTCAGAGAGCAGCCTGATGGTATGGGGATCGACGATCTCGGCGCGACAGTGATGGGCTTCGACTCCGGCCGACTCCAGATTGCGCAGATAGAGCCCCTCAAGACGGGCGATCTCTGCGTCCTTGTTTGCAATCAGCTTTGCCCAATCGAATGTCGGTGCGACTGGGCTCCAGCCAAAGCCAACGGCATCCTCGAACTCGTCGTGGAAGCGGCTGGCATACACCAGCAGTTTCTTGGGCACGCAGCCGCGGATGACGCAGGTGCCGCCATAGCGATATTCCTCGGCCAGACCAACCCTGGCGCCATGCTGGGCCGCGATGCGGGCGGCCCGAACACCCCCTGATCCGCCGCCAATGACAAACAAGTCAAAATCATATGTGCTCATGTGTTCGTCCGAGTTGTCAAAACGTTAGCGGACATGCCGACGGCCGGTCTTGGCGGCGTGAGGGACGAGTGGTCCGAGCATGTCACATTTATCAGGCTTCATCAGTTTCATCGTCGTGCATGGCAGTCTGCACGGTCACACCCTTGCTTCCGGCGATAATAACAATGTCTGCCAGGCCGAGAAACAACCCATGCTCGACAACACCGGGAACGATGGACAATAAATCGGCCAAGAGGGCGGGGTCAGGAATCTCTCCGAAAGAGCAATCCAGAATCACGTTGCCGCAATCGGTTAGGAACGGCGAGCCGTCGGGCCGGCTGCGGATCACGATTTCGCCATCGAGGTCAGCGTCGTGGGCCATGGCCTCGACCATAGCCTTGGTGGCGGCAAGTCCGAAGTTGACGATTTCGATCGGCAGCGGAAAGCGCCCGAGCCGTTCGACCTGTTTGCTGTCGTCGGCGATGACGATCATTCGGTCAGAGGCGGTCGCGACGATTTTCTCGCGCAGCAAGGCGCCACCACCACCTTTGAGCAGTCTGAGTTCATGGTCGATCTCGTCGGCGCCGTCGACGGTCAGATCGAGGAATGGACAATCATCCAGCGTCGTCATTTTGATGCCCAGGCTCGTGGCCTGCCGCTGGGTCGCGTCCGAGGTCGCAACGCAGGTAATATCAAGCCCGGCTGCAACTCTGGCACCAAGGAGGTCGACGAATTCGGCGGCGGTAGAGCCGGTGCCCAGGCCAACCAGCATGCCCGGCTGTATGTACTCCAGCGCCCGTTCGGCGGCGACGCGCTTTTTCTCCTTGACGTCCATGGCTTGCCTTTCCTGCTTCGAAGGTAGCTGTGGCGGCCATGACGACGGCCCCGACCCGCGTGACACATGGACCACAACGTCCATCAACGCAAGGCACCGAACAGGATGACGCAACTGAAGAGGTGGGATACAACGCCGCTGGCTGTTGTACGAGTCGGGAACAAATACCGTGGAGGCTGGACATGCGCCGAGCGAACGGCGAGACGACCATCATCTATGATCTGGATGGAACACTGATTGACACCGCGCCGGATCTCATCGCCGCCGTCAATCACGTGGTTGCCACGGTCGGGGGGCAGGCCGTCGAATCCAGCAGGCTCCGCCCGGTCGTGAGTTACGGTGGTCGGGAGATGATTCGATCGGCGTTGGCGTGGCAAGATCTGCCGAGCGATGAAAATAATGTCGGTCTACTGTTTGATCAATTCGTGAGCTACTACGGCGCCAACATTGCGGTGCACAGCAGACCATTTCCCGGGCTTAGGGACTGCCTAGGCGCCTTTGCGACAGCAGGCAATCCGCTTGGAGTCTGCACAAACAAGCTCGAAGCTCTAACCCATCCTTTGCTGCATGCGCTCGAGCTGCACGCGCCCTTCGCGACAATTACAGGTCGCGAGACCTTTCCCGTTCACAAGCCGGATCCGCGCCATCTCTTGGCGACAATTGCCCGGGCCAACGGGAACCCGACAAACGCTGTCATGATCGGTGACAGCGAGACTGATGTGAAAACCGCGCGGGCGGCCGGCATTCCAGTCGTTGGCGTCACCTTCGGCTACACGGATGTGCCGGTGACGGAACTGGGCTGCGACGCGGTCATTTCACACTACAATGAACTGCCTGCAGCGCTAGCCTCACTGTGACGTTCGGTATTCCGGCGGACAGTCGGCGATGAACAGGTTTCGGGTCGCGATCTGTCCCGCCGCTGCGCATGATGAATCCCAGACAAGGGCACTCTAACATTGGACGGCAGATGTCGCTTTCTCAGTGGCTTTACTTGATTTTGCTTTCCGTTCTCTGGGGCGGTTCATTCTTCTTTGTCGGCGTTGCCGTCCATGACGTGCCGATGCTCACGTTAGTTTTCTTTCGCGTTGGCCTGGCCGCCGCATTTCTGTGGCCTATCGTGGCCATCTTTCGTCACAGGGCCCCGACAACACTTCGCGCCTGGTCACCGTTTGTCATCATGGCGGTCCTCAACAACATTATACCGTTCTCGCTGATCACATTGGGACAGCGGGACATCGCGAGCGGACTGGCCTCGGTCCTCAATGCGACGACGCCGCTTTGGACGGTCCTCATCGCACACGCATTCACGCATGATGAGAAACTGACGGCAAACAAGCTTGCCGGGGTGATCCTCGGTGTAGTCGGTGTGGCCTGGCTGATGGGGCCAGAGGCAGTTGCCGGCCAGTCGTCCAGCGTGATCGGCATGTTGTGCGTAATCGCCGCGACGATCTCGTATGGTTTCGCCGGCCTATGGGGGCGGCGTCTGCGAGAAACACCCCCGCTCGTCACAGCGGCCTGCCAGCTGACGGCATCCGCGCTGCTGCTCGCCCCCGTCATGTTGATCGTCGATCAAACCTGGACATTGCCGTGGCCACCCGCGCATGTCGCGTGGTCCGTTGTCGGGCTGGCGGTCTTGTCGACGGCGCTCGCGTATATTGTCTTTTTTCACGTCCTGGCGATTTCGGGACCAACCAACGTGATGCTCGTGACCTTGCTCATTCCCGTCAGCGCGATCCTGCTCGGCACGCTCATACTGAACGAAACGCTTCTGCCGCAACACCTCGCCGGAGCAGGTATCATCGCTTCAGCCTTACTGATCTTTGATGGGCGCCTCGTCGGCTGGCTGCGCAGAAGACTTATGGGCGTGACGCTTCGGCGAGATCGGCCGTAAAAGCATTGATCGTCTCTTCATCGGTGTCCCAAGCACACATCAGGCGACAGCCAAGCGGCGGCAGGAATGTATAGAACGACCAGTCCTTCTCGCGCAGCGCCGTTTGTATCGACTCGGGAATCTCAGCAAAGACGCTGTTGGCCTCAACCGGGTACATGATCTTGGCGCCGGCCTGGTCGACCAGCGCGCGCGCTAACCTCTGCGCCATGGCGTTGGCATGGCGGGCATTCTTGAGCCATACGTCATTGTCCAAGATACCCAGCCAGGCCGCGGTCACTAATCGCATCTTGGAGTTGAGGTGACCGGCTTGCTTGACGCGCCATTCCAATTCGTGGCCAAGCGCCGGATCGAAGACGACAATACATTCGCCAACGGCCAGGCCATTCTTGACGCCACCGAAACTGAGGATATCGACGCCGGCTCGCCAGCTCATATCGGCCGGCGAGGCTCCGGTCGCGACCACTCCATTGGCGAAACGCGCGCCATCCATATGAACTTTGAGATCGTGGCGCCGGGCAACCGCCGTAATCTCTTTGATTTCCTCGACTTGATAAGCGGTCCCGAATTCGGTCGACTGCGTCAGGGTCAGCGCGCCAGCCTTAACATGATGCACGCCCTGAAATTTTGTCGCCAACCGCTCGACCGCATCCGCAGTAAGCTTGGCATCCTGCGTATCGGCCGTCATCAGTGTCGCACCGCCGGAGAAGAAGCCGACGGCGCCCGCCTCGTCCATCTGGACGTGTGAACACTCATGGGCAATGACAGCGTTGTACGGACGAGCCAGCTGAGCCAATGACAAGGCGTTGGCGGCGGTGCCATTGAAGACGAAATGGACATCGGCCTCGGCTTCGAACAACTCCTGGATCGCAGCAGTCGCCTGCGCCGTCCACGGGTCTCCGCCATAGCCGATGGCATGACCGGCAGCGTTGGCTTCAAGGAACTTTGCAAGCGCCTCCGGACACATTCCGGCATTATTGTCTGATGCGAATTGCTTGCGCACGATCGCCCTCGCCTATGATGCCAATGGCTTCCGCATGTTAGTTGATGGGCATCGATTAGGCGCCCCAGGGACGGCCGCGCCAGCCTCCGAACGTGCCTTCCGTGCCGGACGAGACCGACACGAAGGTTTCAAGCGGGTGCGCTTCGCTTTCCGCTTCGGGTCTGATCAGGAAGAACTCCGCATGAAGCAATCCGTCGGCCTCTTTGCCCTCAGTTGGAACTTCGTGGGTCTCCAACGTCATTAGGGCCTGGGTCCATTCCGTTGAGGAATGAAAACGGCGCTGGATGAAGGTGACACCCTCCAGTTTTTCAACCTTCATGCCTTGCGCCTCAAAATAAGCGCTCAGGTCGGCAAACGACTCCGTGCGCAGAACGAAAATCGCCAGCCACGGTTTGCGCTTCTTGTTCACAGCAAAGAAGTGCTCGAATGTTGCTTCGGTGACATAACCGGCGCAACCGGTCGACAGAATCAAGTCGGTCCCGCGAACGAGTTTCTTCTCGGCAGCCGTCAACTCCTCGAGTTCGAGATCGCGCGAGAAGCCATAGTCAATGAGGCGGACGCTTTTGGCATAGCTGACCGGCAACTCCGAGACGTCGTAACCGATGTATTCGAGATCCACCTGCGGTGGCCAGGACGCGAAATAGTTGCGGTCGAACTCGATCACGCTGGCCGAACTGATTTCGCCGGTGTCCAGGTCACGACATCGATGAGCCAATCGGTCCATGTCGATCGGGTAACGCATCAGCGCAGCGTTGATCCCGAATCCACAACCGAGGTCGAGCACCTTCGGCCGACAACCGCGGAATTCACTGATAGCGTTCACAACGTTGCGAAATACCGGCGCGGCGAGTTCCGGAATGCGATAGTCCAGCCCGTGCAGAATCCTGAAGTAGGCGCGCGGATCGGGTTGCTGATAAATCTGTTCGTACTCCTCGCGCACGTCGTGCGGACGCTCCGTCATCAGCAAAGCAGAATCTTCAACCATTGAGCTCTTCCCGGTTCGACCAATAGCGACGCGTGCGGCCCGCAGGGGCTCGACGCTCGGTCCGGCAATGGGGAGTGGGTTCGTTGCAGGACCATAGCGCATTGTCGGTTCGGCGCCAAATGCGGCTCTCGGTGAGGGATGGAACTGCGTTCGCCGTCAGTCTCAACCACCGGCGACATCCTATTGATGCAGCGAGCGAAATCGACTTGCCGCCGGCATCTGCCTGTCTAGGCGCGCAGTGGGAACAGGCGCCGATAGAACGCGATTGTCGCAGGCAGAATGATCAATTGGCCGATCAATGAGGCAAACAGGCAAACCGCCGTCAGGCGACCGAACAGGCGCAGGGACGGCAGGTCCGACAGCATCGTCACGCCAAGTCCCAGGGCCAGCACGATGGTCGTCAAGACAATCGCCGGCCCGATGTGGTGGATGCTGGCTATAAGGGTCGCATGATGACCGGCCTCCGGCCCCAACCGAGCCTCCTCGATGTTGTAGCGATTAAGGAAGTGGATCGTCGAATCAATCGCCAAGGCAAAGGCGACGGTTATCGCGATGATCGAAGCGAACTGCAGTCCATTTCCTGACAAATACAACACCGTCCCGGTCAGGAAGATAGGAAACAGCGACGGCAGGACGCTGGCGACACCGGCGAGGACCGAACGCAGAGCGATGCCCAGGAAAATGAAAATGACGAACATGTCGCCGATCAATCCCCAATTCAATTCCCCGATCAACTTGGCGGAGTTGCGCGCCGCGATCGCCGAGAGGCCGGTTACAGAAATCGCAAAGCCCGGATTTGCATCACGAACCGGCTGCAATGATCGATCGATCGTTTCGACAACAGGCAGGATCTCGCTGGCGTTGATGTCGGGCAGGCGCCCGGTGACCAGAACCGCTTTCTGATCCTTGGCAATGAACCGCAATTGTAAATGCGATGGCAGAATTTCGACATAGCGTTTGACGGTTTTGGGCGCGGAGTCACCAGCCTCTTCCAGCCATCGCCGCAGGCTTTCGATCGACCAGACATTGCCCAATCCTGCGCGCCGCTCAAGGACACGATGCGCCTCGGCAATGACAGACAGGGTCTCGGGGTCATAGAGACTTTGGTCGCCGGTCCACTCGATCATGACGTGGACGGGATTGGCGCCGGTCAGCTTGGCGTCGAGTTGCGCCGTTGCCGCCAGTGCCTGCTCCTTGTCCGGCACCTGGTCTGCGAGACGATATTTCGGCTCCAGCTGGCTGTAGAGCACGCCCGTTGTCACAACCGCTGCGACACCGGCAATGAACCACACGGTTGGAGCTGCAGCGACCCATTTGACGATGCGCTCCGTCACCGACTTGAGCACCCGCATGGCGGTATTGTCGTCCTCAGCTTCGGGATTGGCGGGCGTCGGCTCGGCACGAATGAAGAATACCGCGAGAGTCGGCACCACGGTGGCTACCGCAAGATAGGAAATGCCCACAGCCATGAGCGCCGCCAGACCGAAGGTCCGGATCAAAGCCGACTCGGCCAAGGCAAATGAGAGGATGGCCAGCGCCGCATTCATCGCCGTCAGCAAACAAGCGGGCGCAACTTCGCGAACGGCATTACGCGCGGCGCTCAGCCGGTCCGCGCCTGCCAGAATGTCGCGACGGATTGCGAACACCAAATGCATCGAGTCCGAAAAACCAGCAACCAGGATGAGCGGCGTCAGGACGTTGATGAATAGGTTCAATCGAAAGTCGAGCCCACCAACAGCACCGAGTGTCCAAAGGATGGCTATCGTCGGTCCGAGAACCGCCAGCAACGTCAACGACAATCTGCGAAAAAACAAAAAGGCGGTTGCCGCGCCAAGCACGAACCCGAGGCCGTTGTAAACAAGCCTATCGCGTTCGACGGCGTTACGGATTTCCAATTGCATGACCGGCGCGCCGGTCAGCTTGACCCGCAGGCCGCTGCCGGCCAATGCCGCTTCGGTTTCCTTGCGAATGTTCGCAATCACCTCGCGCGAGCCCTTGTCAGCGAGAACCCCACGATCCAACGCCATCACGATCAGGGCCAGCCGGCCATCATCTGACAGGAATTTGCCCTTGACGATTTCATTCGTCCGCAGCTGGTCCAGGATGCCGGCAAACGCTGCGTCATCCTCGGGTATATCGTCTGGTACGATCGGGGCCGCATAGCCGGTCTGGTCCGGCTTGCCGCGTGCCGACAACATCGAAACCAGACCGTCGACGCCATCTGTGAGTTGTAAATCAATCGTCGCATTTGCAAAGGCTGTGAGACCCTTGCGTGTCAACAGGGCTTCTCCTTCGATGACAGCAAGCACGTCGTGCTCGCTCGACGGAAAGCGGCGATCAATCGCCTCGTATTGGCGGAACTCTGCAGTGTCCGTCCGAAAGAGTTCCGAGAGCGAATCATCGACTCTCAGCTTCATCACGCCGAGGACCGAGACGGCGCTCAAAGCCGCAATCATCAGCAGCGCGACCCAAGGCGCACGCAAAGCGACCAGTCCGAGCTTCTCGAGACCAAATGTGAATCGGAACCGGCGTTCCTCGGGGCTTTGGTTCATGCAGCAGGATTATCTATCTTGGGCGCCTGTTAGGGCAACGCGTTGGCCTGTGAATCGGCAGGATGCTACGCTAACCGGACGACGATTCACATGAATAGGACGAATCTAACGGCCCGTTGGGGACCCTAGAGCAACGCTGGCAATGAAAATTGCGCATTAGGCGCGAGAGGAAAAGCACTTTGGTGGTCAAGACGCTCGACGCGCGGGACCTGAGATGCCCGATACCCATCCTGAAAACCAAACGGGCACTGGCTGACGTGCCGGTCGGTCGGTGCCTGGAAATCCTGGCGACAGATCCCGGCTCACCTGACGACTTTGTCGCTTTTTGTGATTCGACTGGTCACGAATTAATCTCACAATCATTGCAAAGTGCGACCGTACACCGTTTCGTGATCCGGCGAACGGCCTGAGTTCCGGGTATTTACCGTTCAGATGACACCGTCTTGCCGTGTCGTCGGGCACCATGATCCATCAAGAGGATAGGATTGATCGATATGAGTTTGGCTTCACTGCGCCGATCCTTCGTTACCTTCGCCATCGCAGCTCTGGCGGGCTGGGCCATCGCCGCTGCCAACGCTTCGGCGGCGGTGCAACAAGCCCCCGGGAGCCGGGTCAAAATGGACCTTCCAAAGGGTTTTGAAGTCTCGGATCTGTTTTCCGGTTTCATTTACCCGGCCGCGCAGTCAAGCGTCGTCATCGCCGAGTTGCCAACGGCAAAGTATGATCAGATTGTCGCCGGCTTTACCGACGCGGCTCTGGCCCGGAAAGGTATCAACAACGTCAAGCGCAGCACGCTGGAACGCAAGGACACACATATCTACCTGCAGGGCACGCAAACCAGCCGCGGGAATCTGTTCGAAAAGCACGTCCTGCTGATCAAGAATAGCACCTACGTAGCGGTCATCACGGCCAATGTCGTCCCGTCCTCGTTTACCGACGGCTTCTTTTCCCGCGCTGACCTGCGCAAGGCCCTGGTCAGCGTCGCCTTGACCGAAAAACCTGCTCCGATCGTCAAGCAGTTCACGCTGTCGCATCTTGGCGCCTTCAAGGAAGCGGGCAAGCTCGTCGGCAGTGCCATCCTTTACACCACGAACGGCCAACTGGCGCCCAGGTACCGGGGGGAAAGCCGCAGTATGGTCATCGTCGGGCCGTCGATCGATCGCGTCGAGTTGACCGATGTCGCGGGTTACTCCGAGCGTGCCTTGCGCGGCCTGCCGGGCTACGCGGATTTGAAAATTGCGGCCGGCAGACCGGTTACGATCGGTGGCCTGAAGGGCATAAGGATTGAAGCGACGGCTCGGTCAACGACAGACCCGAAAAATGTCATCATGCGCCAGGTGGTGCTCGTGCGGCCCGGGGGCGGATTTTTCCGCCTCATCGCGATCGTCCTGGATTCCGAAAAGGCCCTGATGGCCGACGTGGAAAAATTGCTGGCGAGTTTTACACCGGTCCGATAAGTGCTATCGGATCCGCGCGTGACTGGTCTGGCAACGGACAGCGGACCTCAGCGGTCGCCGAACCGGCGCGCCATGAAGGCGCAGTCCATTTGAATGGGCGGTTAGCTCAGCGGTAGAGCACACGCTTCACACGCGTGGGGTCACTGGTTCAATCCCAGTACCGCCCACCATTTGATTTCGCCGAATCCAGGCCCCATCACAGTCTCAGATTTTCACGAGATACTCGAACAGGTGACGCCACGACGACGCAGCGATTCACTGCGCAGCCGAACACATGCGCCCGGCCGGCCTTGACAAATTACTATATTTCTAGAAATATCGAATTATTATGACAATACGACCTATCGAGGCCGCGCACAGCGCGGGCCTTCACGTACCCTCACTCATCTGGCGGTTACGTGCGAAGTTCATGCAGTGGCGAACGGCCGGGCGGAAGCGGCAAGGGCTTGCCGAGCTTCTGCTGCTAGATGACCGATTGTTGCAGGACATTGGCGTGATGCGCGCCGAAGTCAGAACAGCACTCAGCAAATCGGACCACCAAGAAGCAGCGGAGTATCTGACCTGTCGCCGGTTGAGTCGCTGAGCCCGCTGCGGGTGGATAGCCAAGTCACCACCGTAATCGGCGCATACGGCACACCAACT
>JBPCWB010000612.1:0-3233 GCA_051009955.1 Hyphomicrobiaceae bacterium
TTCCACTTCTTGCCCGGATCCGACCAGCGTTGGCTTGGTAACAAACGCCACAAGAACATGAAATCCGCTCACCTACTATCTGTTAAATGTATCAGCCATTACTGCGCTTCGAACGCCTCGACGCAACCTGAATCGTCGGGTTTTCAACAGTGATCAGCACAAGTTTAAGAGTTGCCTGTGCAGGCATAAAACCTTGGTTAGACGATTCAACACGGTCTGAGTTTATATCGGCGGTGCTATCACCCGTGGGCTTGGATCGGGCGCAGCACTTAAGGGCGATTGACCGCCTCACATGTGAAGCGGATGCCCCAGCACTTTGAGGCAAGCCTCGTGAAAGGCCTCGCTACGCGTCGGGTGAGGATGCACCGTCGCGGCGATGTCCTCTGCGCGCGCACCCATTTCGATGGCCAGCGCAAATTCACCGGCAAGCTCCGCGACATCCGAGCCAACGGCCTGGATACCAAGAATGACGCCATCGTCAGCCCGGGCGACAACACGCACAAATCCATCGACGCGCTCCATCGTCATCGCGCGGCCGCTGGCCTGAAAGGGGAACTCGGACGTCGTCACCTCGAAGCCTGCGGCATTGGCCTCGGTTGGCGACACGCCGACGCTGACGACCTCGGGGTCCGTGAAACAAATTGCTGGAATGCAGTTGCGATCCCAAGATCGATTCTGGCCCGCGACGATCTCGGCCACCATCTCGCCTTGCGCCATGGCGCGATGCGCCAACATCGGCTCGCCCGTCACGTCGCCGATGGCAAAGACGCCTCGCATTGAGGTCTGGCATCGCTCGTCGATTGCAACGAAAGCTCCATCCATGGTCAGGCTCAGTTCCTCGAGACCGACCCCCTGTGTTCTTGGTCGACGGCCAACCGTCACCATCACCTTGTCCGCCACCAGCGTGTCCGTCGATCCGTCTGCACGCTCAATCGCGAGGCTTCCGGCTGAGAAACCCGTTGCTTTGGCACCGGTGTGAACCTCAATGTCCAGTTCGCGCAAGCGCTTGGCGACCGGCCGCGTCAACGCCGCGTCGTACTGCGGCAGGATTGTTTCCCGAGCTTCCAGAACAGTGACCGAGGCGCCCAACTTGGCGCAAGCCATGCCGATCTCAAGACCAATATAACCGGCTCCCACGATCGCCAAATGCTTTGGTAACTTGGTCATGGCGAGAGCGTCGGTCGAAGACATGACGTCTGGGCCGAACGGCAAACTCGGAAGCTCGACAGGGGCGGACCCCGTCGCAATCACGATCACTTCCGCGCGGATTCTCTGCTCTCCCTCTGGTCCCTGGACTTGGATGGTCTTGCCGTCGACCAACCGTGCGGCGCCTTGAATGACCGTCACATTTGCCTTCTTGAGTAGCGCACCGACGCCCTTGGTCAGCCGCTCGACAATGCCATCCTTCCACGCAACTGTCTTGGTCAACTCAAGCGTGGGAGCTGTCGCCGATATACCCAACACCGAACCATCAGCATAGCTGGTCAACTTGTGAAATTCTTCGGCGGCGTGAATCAGCGCCTTTGATGGAATGCAGCCAACATTGAGACACGTGCCGCCAAGGGAGTCGGCATCCACTATCACGGTATCCAGGCCAAGCTGTCCCGCACGGATCGCGCAGACGTAGCCGCCTGGCCCGGCACCAATCACCAGAAGCTTGCAACGTAAATCGCTCATGCCTCAGTGCTCCACGAACAACATGGCCGGCTTCTCAAGCAGGGCCTTCAACTTCTGAACGAACACGGCCGCGTCCCAGCCGTCGATGACGCGATGATCAAAGCTGCAGGAGAGATTCATCATTTTGCGCGGCACGAACTGCTGCCCATCCCACCATGGTCGAATGCTGATCTTGTTAATCCCGACGATCGCCACCTCCGGATGATTGATGATCGGCGTCGATGCGATCGCGCCCAATGGACCCAAGGACGTGATCGTGATGGTTGAGCCCGACAAGTCGGTGCGTTCGGCCGAACCATCACGTGCCGCCGTCGACAGTCGAAGTATTTCACTCGCGTTCTCCCAAAGCGAATTGACTTCGGCATGATGCACTACCGGGACGACCAATCCCGTGGGTGTCTGTGTTGCAATGCCCGCATGAACTCCGCCGTGCTGGTAAATGACGCCCGCTTCATCGTCGAAGTGGGCATTGAGGCCCGGCTGCTCACGCACAGCCTCGACTATGGCCTTGATGATGAAAGGCAGGATCGTCAGTTTGGGCCGCGCGCCCTCGTAGCGCTCATTAAGTTCCTCGCGTAGACCTTCGAGGTTGTTGATGTCGATCTCTTCAATGATCGTGATGTGCGGGATCTTGGCGTTCGCGATTGCCATGCGCTCGGCGATCCGCCGCCGCAGTCCGATGACCTTGATCTCCTCGACGGCGGTATTCTTGCTGCGAGCCGGACCCGCTCCGTTCCTGGCGCCGCGTTCAAGGTGACGGTCTAAATCCTCATGTGTGATCCGGTTCGCCGGCCCGCTTCCGGCAACTGAGCGCAGATCGACGTTGGCATCGCGCGCCCTGCGACGCACCGAGGGAGCGGCAAGAGGTTTGCCTTGGCCCGCTGAGCCGACAGTCGCGGAAGGCTCCGGTGCCGGCTTCGAACTTGTCTGTTCGCTCGCCATCGTGGGCGGCGGCGCGCTTGACGGTGATCTTTCGTCGGCAACGTTGTGCGCGAACTGGCTGTCCGCAGCAGCAGTATCATTGTTCGGCGTGGCGGTTGTTGGGGCACCGGTCTCCGCTGCGGCGTTCCCGGACGTATTGCCTGCACCCGCAACTTCGAGACGAACCAGATCCGCTCCAATCGGAATAGTGTCACCGACTTCGGCGGCGAGCCAAACCACTGTACCGCTCACCACGGATGGTATCTCGATTGTGGCCTTGTCCGTCATCACTGCGGCAATGACATCATCCTCGCGAATGACGTCGCCGATCGCCACGTTCCACTCGACGAGTTCCGCCTCGGCGATACCTTCACCGACGTCCGGCAACTTGATCGCGTACAGGCCCATTCAGCCCTCCAAGACCTCGCGAAGCGCGCGACCGAGGCGCTCCGGACCAGGGAAGTAATCCCACTCTTGAGCGTGCGGGTAAGGCGTGTCCCAGCCGGTGATGCGCTTGATGGGCGCCTCGAGATGATAGAAGCATTCTTCTTGCACGATTGCACTGAGTTCCGCTCCAAACCCGCATGTTCGGGTCGCCTCGTGAACGATGACACAGCGGCCGGTCTTCTTGACCG
>JBPCWB010000613.1:0-2699 GCA_051009955.1 Hyphomicrobiaceae bacterium
ACGAGCCGATCGGCTTCGTTCCTCGCGTCTCTTTCTGACATTGACATTCTCTCGCTGAACAGCCCGGAAGCCGCGGCTCTCGTGCCGTTGCTTGTAGGCAAGTTCGGCGATACTGGCTGCGTCGCGCTCGATGTGGAGCCGGCCGACGCGCCGACGTTGTTGCGATACGGCTTGAACTCTGGTGGTCATGAGATCTCGCTGGCCGGATTCATGCGCGCGCTCCAGAACTGCGGTGTACCGATTGTGCTGGTGACGAACGGCGCCGATGGGGCCTATGTCGGCACCGGTAGACACATCTATCATTGCCCGACGCTGCCGGTCGAGGTTGTCGGCACGGCAGGTGCTGGTGACGCGTTCGCCGCAACGTTCGCGACCTGGATGACCGAAACCGGAGATCCCCGTCTCGCATTGTCTGCCGCGACGCTCAATGCCGCTTCCGTTATCGGGTATGCCGACACGCAGACCGGCCTCTTGAAGCGTCCGGTATTGGACGACCGGATTGCCGGCCAAGCCAGCCAATTGAAGATTGAAGACTGGATCATGAGCGGCGATTGTTGATGATCCGATCGTGGGCGATCTACTCTGCGTCTACCAGAATGAACGCTATCAGACACGGTTCGGTGCCACGATTTGACCAGGCATGATTGGTGCCCTGTTGAATCACTGTGTCGCCAGCTTTCAAGAGATAATCTTCGTCGTCCATCATCATGTAGATTTCACCTGTGAGGATCACGGCGTAGTCAACGGAATCGGTGCGATGCATGAACGGGTGTCGGGCATCCTCGACGACGTTGTCGGCGGCACCCATTTCCGCAAAGGCCGATTTGCCGTCCAACTTGGCCAGCACCTCGGGATCTTCCGGATCAAACTGCACAATTCGGAAGATGGAACCATTCTTTGGCGGATGAAGAATGAGCGGGCCTTCTACGGGGTCGTCATGACGTTCCATTTTGGCTGGCGTGCTGTCGACTTGCCAAAGATTGGTGAGCGTCACACCCGGGCGATTGGGGCGTTGCAGAATGCATGTGGCCACGGAGTCCATGATCACCGTCGCCCTGCCGTTTTTGTCGTGACCCGTGACGACGCGCCTGATTTCTCGCCCCATCATCTCTCTCCTTTCTGACTTTATTGGTCTATTCCCCCGCGTCCGGGCGCGATGTCGAGATGCCGTGACCTCCGGCCGGTCGGCCAATGAACAAGAGAAGCAACAGCAATGCGGCACCGATGATGTCGCTCGGAAGGCCCTGATACAGAAGTGATCCACCGGCACCTGCCGCCAATGCGCGTTGCCACCACGTCAGCCGTGTTTGGAGAAAACCGACAACGCAGGCGGCAATGCACAAGACGCCGATCACGCCGGTGGCGAATGCCTGTGTGATTTCGATCCAGTTCCCGTCCATCATCAGCGCCGGGCCGAAAAAGAACATGAACGGCAGGATGTAACACGTAATGCCGTAGAAGAAGGCCGTCCAACCAACCTGGTTGATGTCGGCTTTTGCAATTCCTGCCGCGACGTAGGAAGCGAGCGCCACCGGTGGCGTAATCGTCGAAACACAACCGTAGAAGAAGACGAACATATGTGCCGTGAGCAAAGGAACGCCAATCTTGGCGAGTGCCGGCGCGACGACGGTGGCGAGGACGAGGTAGGCCGCCGTTGTCGGCAGCCCCATGCCCAGGATGATTGCCGTCACCATTGTTAGAATGAGCGCGGCAAACGTGAACCCTCCCGAGGTCGTTATGATCAACCCCGATATCTTCGAGCCCAGACCTGTGATTCCCAGCGTGCCAGCGATGATACCGGCGGCGGCGCATGCCGCTGCGATGGGCACCACGCTTTTCGCGCCGGAGGTGATGGCGCGTGCCGATTTGACCAACAGGTCAGCGGTTATCCGGCGCGTCCACACAATGTGGCAGCCCAGCAAAACTATGATCGATATGAAGGACGCCTTGAAGGGGGAGTAGCCGTTCAGCATCATGGCGATGAGTGTGACGAACGGAATGATGAACTGGCCGCCCTTCAGGACAATCATGAGCAATGGCTCGTCGTCCTGGTCGACAATGCTTGCGGGCTGCATGTTGCTTTTGGTAGCGCGCAGATGAACAACGAACAGCACCGAGGCGAAGAATAGAAGTGCCGGGATGATCGCGGCGGACATCACGTTCGTGTAGGGAACGCCGACGACCTCCGCCATAATGAATGCTGCAGCACCCATCACCGGCGGCATAATCTGGCCGCCTGTCGAAACGACGGCTTCGATCGCGCCCGCCTGATGGCTCTTGTAACCCTCGCGCTTCATCATGGGTATGGTGAGGGTCCCGGTCACGGCAACGTTGCCGGCGGCAGACCCTGAGATCATGCCAAGCAATGTGCTGAAGATGACGGCGGTCTTGGCGCCTGCCGCACGCATGTTGGCGGTCAGGCGGCTGGCCAGTTTGAAGAAGAAATCACCAGCACCGAACTCGCTGAGGAAGGCGCCGTAGATCGCGAAGAGAATGATGTAGGTCGCCGACACACCGAGCGGAATCCCGTAGACTCCCTGCGATGTCGTTGTCAAAAACTCCGACATGCGCACCAATGAATATCCGCGGCCCTCGAGAACGCCCGGCAGATGCATGCTGTAGAAGGGATAGGTAAAGAAGATCAGGCAGATCACGGCCAGGACAAGGCCAACACCACGGCGCGCGGCTTCGAGGACCAG
>JBPCWB010000614.1:0-6499 GCA_051009955.1 Hyphomicrobiaceae bacterium
AGTTCCCCCTTGGCTGGATCAATGTGAATTTGGCCCGAAAGGTAAAGCGTACCGTCCGATTCGATCGCCAGTGAGTATGGACCGAGGGCCTTGAGTGGAGCTGCCTCGATTGCTTTGCTTGCCATTGTTCCGTCCCCTTAAGGCGCCGAATTCATAAAACAGGTCGCTTCCCAGCAGCCCCAGCCGACCGCCGGTTAGACGCTTAGTTACCCAGGTTGGGCGCGATTTGCGTGCATGCCTCGACGAGACCTTTGACCGACTCGACAGACCTCATGAACATCTGACGTTCTGACGTGTTGAGGTCGATCTCGATGATCCGCTCGATACCGTCAGCGCCGATGATAACCGGCACACCAACGTAGAGGCCTTTAATTCCAAATTCGCCATTGAGGAAGGCCGCACAAGGCAGGACGCGTTTCTTGTCCTTGAGGTAGCTCTCGGCCATGGCGATCGCCGATGACGCCGGTGCATAAAATGCCGAGCCGTTACCCAACAATGCAACGATCTCACCGCCGCCTTTGCGGGTCCGCTCGACAATCTCGTCCAGACGTTGCTGACTCATCCAGCCCATTTTGACGACATCCGTCAGCGGAATACCGGCAACGGTCGAATACCTGACGAGAGGCGTCATGTCATCGCCATGACCGCCGAGGACGAAGGCGCTGACGTCTTCAATCGAGACACCGACTTCGTCGGCAATAAAGCGACGGAAGCGGCTCGTATCGAGTACACCTGCCATCCCGACGACGCGATTGTAGGGCAGGCCGGAGGCCTTCTGCAGGGCCCAAACCATGGCGTCGAGCGGATTGGTGACGACGATGACGAAGGCGCCCGGGGCATATTTGCGGATCCCGGCACCGACCTGCTCCATGACCTTGAGGTTAATGCTGAGAAGATCGTCGCGACTCATTCCAGGCTTGCGTGGGACCCCGGCCGTAATGATGCAGACGTCCGCGCCTTCGATATCGGCGTAGCTGTTGGTCCCCTTCAAGTTGGCATCGAAGTCCTCGACCGCGCCGGATTGCGCGATGTCCAGCGACTTGCCCTGCGGGGTACCCTCCGCGATATCGAACAAAACCACATCGCCGAGTTCTTTCAGTCCTATGAGATGGGCCAGTGTCCCGCCGATCATTCCAGCACCAATTAAGGCGATCTTCGTGCGCGCCATTCCTCAATCTCCCTGCATCTAGCTTTGGACCCGACGCCCGACGGCGGGCTAATCCTTGCGTGCACCGCAACTTGCTCGTGCAACGCCCATCTCCGGTTGGTTAGCGGGAAACGCCTACGGCATCAAGGTTATCAATCAGAAGTACGACCAAAGGTGATGAGGCGTTATCTCCGGCCGGGCCGCCCCGGGCCAAGTTCTCGCAAACCCCAGTCGCCCGCTCGCGGCGCCAGGTGCAGGCCGCAGACACTGGCCCGTTTCTTGCTGCAAAAAGCCAGTTCTCAGAGAGTTTTAACAAGATCACCGGATGACAGACCAAGAATGTGCAACAATAGACATGCTGATCTCCCCGCAGACCTCGACCTTTCCCGACTAAAATCGGCCCTGGCCGGGATTCGCCACACGATCGATCGAATCCCGAAATTGCACAAGGTCGCCGCCGGGCTGGCGATCGCTGTCAAAGAACTCGAGAACGCCGAGATCAAGGCCTCGCAACGCTGGACCGCCTCATACACTACCGGACGCCCGAACGGGACGCGTCACTAGACTCTCCTCGGCCCAAACGGCTAAGCCGCCGACTGGATGGCGCTTGCATCCTCCAGGATCATGTCAGACGCCTTCTCGCCGATCATGATCGTCGGGGCATTGGTGTTGCCAGAGGTCATCGTTGGCATGATTGACGCATCGGCGATGCGCAGATTGTCAACGCCGCGAACGCGCAGCCTTTCGTCGACGACTGCCATTGGGTCCGCTCCCATTTTACAGGTGCCGCAGGGGTGGAAGATGGTTGTAGCCACGTCGCGGGCGTAGCTCATGAGATCTTCGTCACTGCGAATGTCCGCACCGGGATAGACTTCGCGCTCGACGAACCGCGAGAAGGCCGGCTGACTCGCGATCTTCCGCAGCAAATGCAGGCCCTGAAGCAAAATGTCCCGGTCGCCCTCCTGTGCCAGATAGTTCGAGACTATATCGGGATTTTCGGAAGGATCTGCGGACCTAATTCTGATGTGGCCGCGGCTGTCTGGCCGCAGTTGGCAGACTGATGCCGTGACACCGGAAAAGTTGTGCAGGCCTTGGCCGGGACCGACGGACGACAACGGCATGAAATGAATTTGCATGTCGGGCGCCTCCAGGTCTGGACGGGATTTAGCGAACACGCCCGCAACTCCGGCTCCGATCGTCAAAATGCCCTGGCGCGACGCCATGTACTCAAGACCCGTGCGCAGTTGCTGCAGACGACTGTGCCAAACATCGTTAAGGCTGGCCTGCAAATTGGTCTCGTAGACGAACCGGACCTGCAGGTGGTCCTGAAGGTTTTCGCCGACGCCTGGCAGGTCGTGCTTTACGTCGACGCCGGCCTTGCGCAGTACCTCGCCCGGCCCAATGCCGGAGACCTGCAAGATCTGCGGACTCCCGATCGCACCGGCTGATACGATAATTTCGCGGCGGGCCCGCACGGTTTTCCGGCTGCCACCCTGATCGTAGGACACGCGGGTCGCGCGCTTGCCCTCCATGACCAGGCTGTCAACCGCGGCATCGGTAATCACCGTCAGGTTCTTCCTGGCCATGACAGGCTTCAGATAGGCAACGGCGGTTGAACTCCGCCGGCCGTCCTTGGTGGTCAGCTGATAGTAACCGGCACCTTCCTGGCTGGCACCGTTGAAGTCGGTGGAATGCGGAAGTCCTGCGGCGACGCTCGCCGCGATATAGGCGTCGCACAACGGGTTATTCATACGCACATCGGACACGCCCAAAGGTCCGCCAGAACCATGAAAATCGTCGGCACCGCGCTCCTGATCCTCGGCACGTTTGAAGTACGGCAGCACATCCGAATAAGACCAGCCCGCGTTGCCGAGTTGGCGCCATGTATCATAGTCCTGCTTCTGTCCTCGCACGTAGAGCAGGCCGTTGATCGCACTGGTGCCACCGATGACGCGCCCCCTTGGCCAATTGACGATCCGGTCGTTGAGGTGTGGCTCGGGTCCGGAACCAAATTGCCAGGTCACCGAGGGGTCAAGCATCGTCCGATAGTAGCCTGCCGGCACATGGATCCAGGGATTGTTGTCCTTGCCGCCAGCTTCAAGGATCGCGACGGTGATCCCCGGATTCTCTGACAATCTGTTGGCGATCACGCAACCGGCTGATCCCGCTCCGATAATGACATAATCAAAAATCTCGCCGTCCTGCACTGTCGCCATTGCCCACGTTCCCGGTTCTTTGCTTGCTTCGCCTGCAGTCTGAGCGATGTCTGACCGCGGCATCAGCCCAACAAGACCATAGCTGCGTCCGAAGGACAATAAGCCGGCGCCGGTCAAAACGCGGACGTCCGTCGTCCTGGTCGTCTTGACAGCGCCGGGCGGCTGGCCAAGCTTTGTCATTGATCCAGCCAATGCGAGACGTTCCCCGATGTCACCGCCGCCCAAACAGACGCGCAGCACGCCCGACGCCCACCAGTTTCGCGACCCCGCCGATATGCACCCTTTGGACGCCGTGACGCTCTCGAATTATCTCACACCGCTCGGCCTGGTGATCGACCCGGACGTCAAAGTCCAACAGTTCGCAACCGGCTTGGCCAACCTTAATTACCGCCTGTCCGTCAACGGACGGCTCGTTGTCTTGCGCCGGCCGCCGCCTGGTGATTTGCCGCCCGGCGCACACGACATGAAGCGCGAACACAGGGTGCTGTCGCGTCTCCACACCGTCCACCCGTTGGCACCTGAAAGTCTGCATCTGTGCGAAGACACGACGGTCATCGGCGTCCCCTTTCAGATCATCGAGTATCGGCCCGGCCTCGTGATCAAGGGTGATGATCGCACCTTGCTTGACGGCCATCCGCAACGCTGTGCCGAACTTGGGCAGATGTTGGTTTCAACCCTCGTGTCGATTCACGAGGTTGATGTTGCTGAAATCGGCCTCCAAGACTTCGGCAAACCAACAGGATTTGTCGCGCGTGCCATTGTCGGCTGGCGCGCCCGCGCCGAGCGCTTGCAACCGGTCCCGTCGACGGCAACGCTTGCAAATGAATTGGGTGACTGGCTCGAACGGCAGGCCATTACCCTCCGCGCCCCGACATTGCTGCACTGCGATTTCAAACTCGACAACACGATCCTTGACCCGCAGACCCTCGAGCCGCGCGCTGTTGTGGATTGGGACATGAGCACACGCGGCGATCCTTTGTTCGATGTCGCGACACTCCTAAGCTACTGGACCGAGCCGGGGGACCCCGAATGCATGCAGCGTCTGGCTCAGATGCCGACGAGCGCACCCGGCTTCCCGACTCGTGACGAGATCGCCGAACGCTATGGCGATCTGACCGGTATCGATATGACCGACCTGCCGGCACTCCGGGTTTTGGCGATCTACAAACTGGCCGTCGTTTTTCTGCAGCTGCACGCGCTTTATGGCGTCGGCCCGACCGCCAATCCGAAATACGTGAACTTCGACACATTGGGCGAAGACCTACTTCTCTTTACACGCGATGTCGCCGACGGCCGCGGCTAGGGCAGTCCGGCATGTCATTACGCGGAGGTCCGCATGAGTATCGATCTACCCTTCGGTATCGCTCGCAACACGAGCTATGACGTCCTGTTTCGGGACTTCAAATGGGAGGTGCCGGCAACATTCAATTTCGCGACAGACGTGGTCGACATGTGGGCCAATGAGCGCGACAAGCCGGCTCTGATTTGGGAAAACGAAAACGGCGACGCGGCGACCTACACGTTCTCCGAAATCGCTGCCGCCAGCCGTCGCCTGGCGAACGTCCTGGTCGCCAACGGCCTGAACAAAGGCGATCGCATTCTGCTGATGATGCCTCGAATTCCCGAATGGCAGATCGCGATGCTGGCCTGTTTTCGCGTCGGCGCCATCGCCATCCCATGCATCGAAATGCTGACCGCCGGTGACCTTGCCTATCGCATTGAGAATTCCGGGGCCACCGCCGTCATCTGCCGCAGCCAACATGTCGAAAAGTTCACGCATCTCATGGATCGCATCCCAATCCGCATTGCGATTGGCAGCGCCACGGGCTGGCTCGACTATGCTGTCGAAACGGCCATGGCATCGGATCTCTTCGACCCGGTAGTCACAGCCGCGGAAGACCCCGTTGTCATGTACTACACGTCCGGGTCGACGGGGCATCCGAAAGGTGTTCTGCATGCCGCCCGCGCGCTGTTCAGCTGGCGTTATGCCGCCCTCTATTGGCTTGATCTAGAGCCCGACGATCGCATTTGGTGCACCGCCGACATCGGATGGAGCAAGGCCGGGACCAGCGTATTGTTCGGACCGTGGAGTTGTGGGAGCTGTGCCTACTTCTTCGATGGCCCGTTCGACCCGGCGGATCGCCTGGAACGCCTGTCGCGTCACGAGATCTCCATCTACTGCGCCCCGGCAACCGAACTCAATCGCCTCGTCGATGAACCCATTGCGACGTACGACCTGTCGCAACTGCGCCGAACGATCTCGGCCGGAGAACCCATGAACCCTGCCGTCGCGAAGCGCTGGCAGGCCGCAACCGGAATTGAGGTCAGCGAGGCTTACGGCCAGACCGAAGCCCTCATGATGGTGCTCAATTATCCGGGCATGCCGGTCAAGATCGGCTCGATGGGTAAGCCGCAACCCGGAATGGACATCGACATCATTGACGACAACGGCGAACGATTGGGCGCCAACGCTGAAGGTCACATCGCAACGTTGATGCCGAACCCGCAGGTCATGCTGCGCTATTGGCAGGATCCGGAGCAAACTTCCTCGCTATTCCTGCAAGGCCCCGACGGCACCTGGTGCCTGTCCGGCGACCGCGCCTGGAAAGACGATGACAACTATTTCTGGTTCGCCGGCCGCGCCGACGATGTCATTACGTCTGCCGGATACCGCATTGGTCCGCTGGAAGTCGAGAATGCCTTGCTCGCACATGACGCGGTGCTCGAATGCGCTGTCGTCGGCAAACCGAATCGCGACCGCGGCGAAATCGTCAAGGCTTTCATCGTCCTGCGCCCCGGTATCCAACCCAGTGACGACCTCGCGGCCGAATTGCAGGCCCATGCGAAGTCGATAACGGCTCCCTACAAATATCCACGAGAGATCACGTTTCAGGACAGCCTGCCCAAGACGATAACCGGGAAAATCCGACGTCGTGAACTCCGAGACCTCGAGCGCCAGGCGACCGCGACGGACACCTAGTGCCTCAATCCCAATCGAATGCACCAACGACCGGTCCCCGTCGATGGTTGGCCATCAAACTTTTCGCGACCTGACGACCACACACCCGCGTTAATCGCGATGTTTCAACCGATCGACACTTGAAGAGGCAGTAGCGGTTCGACAAAACAGTACCTG
>JBPCWB010000615.1:0-3080 GCA_051009955.1 Hyphomicrobiaceae bacterium
CCGAACTCGTGCTGCAACGTGCGCGTCTCGCGGAGGACTCCGGATGCCACGGCGTGATTGCCGCCGGCACTGAAGCTGCCGCCGTCCGGGCGGCAGTCGGCGAGGACTTTCTGATCGTGACCCCAGGCATCAGGTTACCGACGGATGCAGCCGGTGATCAGTCAAGGGTCGCCACGCCGGACTCGGCCATTCGCCACGGCGCAGACCATTTGGTGGTCGGGCGGCCGATTACGCAGGCCAACGACGTGCGCGTAGCAGCTGAGACGTTCATTGCGCACATCAGCCAAGCGTCAGCCAGAAGAACAACGGAACCAGGCCAAGGCTGAACAGCGCGCCAAGCAACAGCCCGCGGACCCACCAGTCCGAAAACCGGAACCAGAGAACGGCACAGCAACTGGTGCATAGGACCAGCTCGCCGAGCGCAACGAATCGACCGTGATGATTGGCGTCCCAATAGGAGAAGGGCGAATGGAATCGCCAGTCGGTCAATGGCCAGAAATGTTTATGTGCATCGTCAGCGTGCACCGGAAAGTCGAGCGTCAGGTGCACTAGAATGGCGCCGGCCAGAACCATCACCAGCCGTGAACCGGCCATAGCCGCGAGCACCAGAAGGAGCGCCCAGATGGGAAAGGAGTTCGAAACTGCGCTTAGTGATTGCCACGGCTCCTGCCAGTAAAGTTTGCGCCAGATGTCGGATTGCGGAATGCCCTGGGCGCGCGCCCAGAAAAACAGAACAAATATGGAGATGTCGGGCAGCAGCCCGCCGGCGAGCACGGCAGCATTGCGCCATGGCCGGTCGGGCCGCGAGAGGACTGCTGCCGCAGCCAGCATGTGCGTCGGAGTGTTCATGGATCCCCGGGATGCCGATCATCGCCCTGTCGCGACTTCGAATTTTGCCTGCCACACGATATACGCAATTGAGACCCTGTCTGTTTCATCGTTCGGTGAGCGAGGCAAGCCAGTGAGGAGAATGTGATGGCCAAGGGCTATGTTATTGCGCGAGCGATCGTGACCAACCCGACGGCGTGGTCCGACTACGCGGCCAAGGCGACGGAAGCTGCCACACGCTACGGCGGCACGTATTTGGTCCGCGGAGGGCGCTGTGAGATCGCTGAAGGCGAAGGCCGCGCCCGCAACGTCGTCATCGAATTCGAGAATTTTGATGCCGCCCGCAGCTATACGACATCGCCGGAATACGCCGAAGCACGTAAACTGCGCGAACATGCCGGCGTCATCGATATGCTGGTCGTCGAAGGAGCTTAGCGCGCATTGACCGACTCTCGTTCCTCGTCGCAGCCTTGGCATGCACAGGTGCTGACGTTGTTTCCTGAACTGTTTCCCGGGCCGTTGGCGGCCTCGGTTGTCGGAACGGCTCTGGAGGCGGGCCATTGGCAACTGTCGAGCCTGGCCATCCGTGACTTCGGCCACGGGCGTCACCGCACCGTCGATGACACACCGGCGGGCGGTGGCCCGGGCATGGTGATGCGCTGTGACGTGCTGGCCGCCGCCATTGACCATGCGCGATCGCTGGCTCCTGGCTTGCCCGCCATTTACCTGTCGCCGCGTGGAGAGACTCTCACACAGTCAGTTGTTCATGATCTGGCCGCGGGACCAGGCATGATGCTATTGGCTGGACGATTCGAGGGAATCGACGAACGCATTATCGACGGCCGCAACCTTCGCGAGATTTCGGTGGGCGATTACGTTCTGTCGGGCGGAGAGTTGCCGGCCATGCTTTTGATCGACGCCTGTGCCCGCCTGCTGCCAGGCGTGCTTGGTGACGATCAGTCGCTACAACAGGAGAGCTTTGAGGGCGGCCTGTTGGAGTACCCGCATTACACCCGTCCGCGCGAGTGGGAAGGGCGGCAAATCCCCCATGTTCTTCTTTCCGGTGACCACGCGCGGATCTCAAAATGGCGCCGGCAACAAGCCGAGCAAATCACCGAGTCGCGCCGGCCCGATCTCATGCGGACCGCCAAATCACGCTCCTGACAAGACTGTCGACACCGCCGGCAATTTAGGGTATCAACCCGGCTGAATTTCCCACCATCGGGATGCCCGGATCGGGCTGCAAGAACCGCTCTTCGCCGGCCGGCGGCGCAAGGCAGGGTTCCTCTGCTATGATGTATCGAAGGAAAAGCACAAATGAACATCATTCAAGAGCTCGAGAAAGAGCAGATGGAAGCCATTGCCACGCAACGCGCGATCCCTGAGTTCGCCCCCGGCGATACCGTCCGCGTCATGGTTAAGGTTGTCGAAGGCAAGAACGTCCGCAACCAAGCCTACGAGGGCGTGTGTATTGCGCGGGCTGGCGGCGGCCTGCATGAAAACTTCACGGTCCGCAAGATCTCCTACGGTGAAGGTGTCGAGCGGGTATTTCCCATTTATTCTCCTTTCATCACCGACATTGAAGTGGTTCGTCGTGGCAAGGTCCGCCGCGCCAAGCTTTATTACCTGCGCGGTCGCCGTGGTCGCTCTGCTCGGATTACCGAGCGGACGGACGCCCGCGCCAAGCGCCTGAACGCTGCCTTCAAGGGCTTCCGTAAACCAAAAGGTGAGAAAGACGATCTCAAGCTGATCGAGACCATTGCGCCGGAACTCGAAACGATGCTCAACAAGCTCAATATCATGAAGTTTGAGCAGATCGCTGCTCTGTCCGACGACGATATTGCAAATGTCGACGAGGCGTTGAAGCTTGGCGGTCGAATCGAGAAAGATGACTGGATCGGTCAGGCACAGCGCCTGATGGCGGAAGCGACCGTCGAGGAAGTTCCGGAGCAGGACGATCCCGATGCGGCAAACGAAACTGGCGACGAGACCGCGGCGAACGCCGACAAGCCGAGCGAAAGTTAGAGCTGGCGCCAACTGCAGGTCGTCTGATGTCACTTGGCCCGGCGCTTGCGTCGGGCCATCGCTATTTCCAGGTCACGTTTTCCAAGTCATGGCCCGGGCTACAATTGCACCGCATCGCGTTTGCTCTAAATTGTGAGTTGGAACCAGACGAGGTCAAATCGGTTCATGACAAAACTTGCCGTAGCGCGCACGCGCGAATCCGATATCCCGTTGCATGGCCCGGAGGC
>JBPCWB010000616.1:0-22127 GCA_051009955.1 Hyphomicrobiaceae bacterium
GACGAGATTGCGGGTGTGACGAGCCGGCCCGAGTACGTAGCCGGCACGCACTACTTCGTCCCGGCCAATGTGATGAAGCTGTTCGAAGTGGTCAACGGCGCGAAGACCTCGCGCGAGACGCTGGCCACGGCGATGAAACTGGGCCGTGCCATCGGCAAGATCAGCGGCTACGCCGGCAACTGCGACGGCTTTGTCGCCAACCGTAGCCGGGCGCCCTTTAACATCGAGCAGGGCTTGATGGTCGAAGAGGGTGCGCTGCCGGAGCACGTGGACAAAGTCATGGTCGACTTCGGTTATCCGGTCGGGCCGTTTGCCGTGAACGACATGTCGGGATTGGACGTGAGCTACGATACGCGCAAGCGCCGGGCCGCGGCGGACCCGAATTATCGCGGTTTACCAATCGCCGACCGGCTGGTCGAGATGGGCCGCAAGGGCCAGAAGACCAGTGCGGGTTGGTATCGTTACGAGGACGGCGATCGCACACCACATGTCGACCCGGACGTGCATCGCGTCATCAGGGAAGTCGCCGAAGAGTACGGTTTCGAACAGCGCAGCTTCGACGGTACCGAGATTCTGCATCGCCTGTTATTCTCGTCGATCAATGAGATCTGCAAGATCCTGGAGGAAGGCAAGGCGATTCGGGCCAGCGACGCAGATGTCATGTGGCTCAATGGTTTTGGCTTTCCACGCTACCGCGGCGGACCGATGTATTGGGCCGACACGATTGGTGCGATGGAAATCTACAATCAGATTGCGGCCTGGCATCAGCGCTATGGTGATCGCTGGACGCCATCGCAACTCCTGCGCGACGTCGCCCAGAAAGGTCAGAAGCTGCGTGAGGTCAAAGCCGACATCTCGCTGTAAGACCGACAAACTGCGTGCGCCGAAGTTCGATGAGAGTCGGCGCAGAAGTGAGATGGCCTGACAATGACCGACCAGCGCTACGACAACGATCTGTTTGAGAGTCTGCCCCAGGGCAGGGACTTGCGCACCTACGTCGATGAAGGCCGGCCGATGAACCACTTCCTGATGGCACTGGTGCGCAATGATCTCCTCGAGTGCGTCGGACGCGCCGATCCGCGCAACCTGGCCGCCTTGGACTCGTACTGCATGTGGCTCCGCAGCTACGCCCCGCCCGGCTGCTTCGGCGACCGGGAGAAGGTGGCGGCTTGGATCGAACACAAGGGACTGGCAGGCACGATATAAGGCGCGCCGTGAGCGGACACCGCTACGCCAGTTCGCGAGCTAGCCATCAACTGCAGAGCGTGAAACCCGGAATGCCGCCCGGGTTGCTCCCATCATCGGTGGCTAACTTTCTTTTGCGGTCAACGCGGCCAACACTTTTGGCGGCGACATCGGCAGTTCGCACAAGCGCAAATCGATGGCTTTGTCGATCGCATTGGCGATAGCAGCGAGCGGCGGCACGATCGGCACTTCACCGACGCCGCGAATGCCCTGCGGGTGCTTGTCGTTGGGGATCTCGAGGATGACCGACTCCAGCATTGGCAGATCGGACGCGACCGGGATGCGGTAGTCGAGGAAGCCCGGATTATCCATTCGACCGTTGGCGTCGTAGATGTATTCCTCATTCAAGGCCCATCCAACGCCCTGCGCAACGCCGCCTTCCATCTGCCCTTCGACGTAACTCGGATGAATGGCACGACCGGCGTCCTGGAACGACGTGTATCGCAGGATCTCCACGTGGCCAGTCTCGCGATCCACTTCAACGTCACATATATGGGTCGCAAAGCCGCCCTCCGCACCGGTCGTGTTCAGCGACGACTTGCCGGTGATCGGGCCACCCGTGGCACTGGCCTTGGCCGCGAGGTCGGCCAGCGATAACGGGTCGAAGTCCCCTGCGTTCGGGCCGGCTGGCCGGGCGTGCCCGTCCTCCCAGACGACTGCCTCGACGTCGATCTCCCAGATTTTGGCCGCGCGTTCGCGCAGAGTTGTGATCACCTGGTCGGTCGATTGGGTCACGACCATCGCCGACGCAAAGGTTACGCGACTGCCGCCCGTCACAGCGCTGAAGCCGACCATGCTGGTGTCACCGATCAGGACCTGCACCTGATCAACGTCGATGCCCAGCAGCTCCGCAGTGATGTTGCGGATCGACGCGCGCGAGCCACCGATGTCCGGGTGGCCCGTGATGACAATAACCGTGCCGTCCTCATTGACGTTGACCTGGGCGCTTGAATCTCCACCGGCGTTGAACCAGAAGCCGCTGGCAACCCCGCGACCCTGGTTCGGCCCGAGCGGCGCGGCGTAGTGCGGATGTTCGAGCGCGGCGCGTATCGTCTCTTCGTAACCAATGCGGTTGTAAACCGGACCATACGCCGCCTTGGTACCCTTCTTGGCAGCATTTTTGAGGCGAAACTGCAGTGGATCCATGCCGATCGCGGCAGCCACCTGGTCAAGGGTACTTTCAGCCGGGTACGCGCCAATGGGCGCACCGGGCGCGCGATAAGCAGTTGCTTTCGGCCGATTGCAAACGACATCGATACCGGTCACTTTGATGTTCTCGATGTCATAAGGCGCAAACGAACAACCGGCGGCGCCGCGTGTCGGAGATCCGGGGAAGGCGCCGGCCTGGAGACAGAACGTGGCGTCAACCGCGGTGATCTTGCCGTCCTTCGTTGCCCCGATCTTTACCGTGCTCGACGAGCCCGAGGTCGGCCCGCTGGCGCGAAAGACCTCTTCCCGACTCATGCGCATCTTTACGGGCCTGCCGGATTTCCGCGACAGCACCAGCGCCAGCGGCTCAAGGTAGACGATGGTTTTACCGCCGAAGCCGCCGCCAATCTCGGCCGGTATGGCCCGAACATCGCTGCGCGGCGTACCGGTCAGGTGCGAACACATGGCCCGAACCATGAAGTGGCCTTGGCTGCTGCTCCATACCGTCGTTTTGCCATCCTCGCCAACGCTGACCAGGCAGGCATGCGGCTCGATATAGCCCTGATGGACCGGCTTCGTCTTGTAGCTGCGCTCGATGACGACGTCGGCCGCGGCAAAACCGGCTTCCGGATCACCAAGCTTGTGTTCCAGCTTGCCGGAGATATTGGATGGAGCTCCGGATGTGTCACCGGGCGCCCTGATGTGGTCATGAAGCGTCGGCGCACCGGGCTTCATCGCCTCTTCGACGTCGATGACCCACGGTAGGACCTCGTACTCCACTTCTATGAGCTTCAGGGCCTGAGCTGCGATCTTCTCTGAAATTGCAGCGACGGCGGCAACCGGGTGACCTTCGAACAGCGCCTTGCCCCGCGCCATGACGTTGCGGCAAATCCAGCGCATATCGGCGATACCGACCAGCACCGGTGGGCCGTCGATCGGAAATTCGACAATGTCCTCGCTGGTCATCGCCGCTTTGACACCCGGCAGGGCAAGCGCTCTGTTCAGGTTGATGGACTTGATCCGCGCGTGCGCATGCGGCGATCGCAGCACCTTGCCCCAGATCATGCCGGGCTGTGAGAAGTCCGCGCCGAAGGTGGCGCGTCCGGTCACCTTGTCGGCACCGTCCGGGCGTATCGTGCGTTTGCCAATCCACTTATGATTCGTTGTGCCGTCCGTCATTCCATCATCCCAATGAGCTTGCCGTTTTCAAACACGTTCAGCCTAACCAAGCAGGCCGGTTTCGGCGTGTCTACGCCTGCGCAGCCCAATATTCATCCCTTGATTTCCGTTTGAACGATCTCATGCCCTCCGAACTACACGGCGAAAATCCGCTAACCGGGTCACTTCGGCACGCAGATTTGACTCCGGCTTCCGATGCGCCGGACGATGAACTAGACCGGCGCCTGATCTGCCTGCGCAAGTATTAGCCTGTATAGCCGCGCAGAATCTGTATTCGAAAGAATAACTTTGATGAAATACTGGGTCGACCAGTCAATTCTTGATAATTTCGCACCCTGACATCTTAATATTTTCGATGAGAGTTGACTAGGTCTGGAATTATCCAACCTTCGTTTGCAACTCCAAGCTCAGGGTGCAACACTATACAAGTTGAAGCTTTCGATCCGTCAATCGCGCCGCACGATAAACTATGAAATTAGTGCTGAGGCGCTGACCAAGCACTCGAATGGGAGGATATGTTAATGTCCGATTCTGAAAAGAAGGGTCCAGTATACGGCCAGCTGTCAGGGTATGACAAAGCGTTGCTGGAAACCGCCCTCAAACGCGGCGCCACACGCCGTGAGGTGATGGGTTGGTTGATCGCGTCGGGTGCGACCATCGCATCGGCCGGGAGTATTGTGACGGCCGCCGGTGAAGCGCTTGCTCAGACACCGAAGAAGGGCGGCAAGATCAAAATTGCCTACGATCTGCACGGGCCGTCGGATACGCTCGATCCGATCCTGTTCACATCGTCGATCGACTATGGCCGTGGACGCGCCCACTTCGACAACCTTGTACGCCTGAATGACGATCTATCGACCGGCCCGGATCTCGCCGAGGAGTATTCAAGCAACAAGGATGCGACCGAGTGGACGTTCAAGCTGCGCAAGGGCGTCAAGTGGCATGACGGCAAACCTTTGACCGCCGAAGACGTCATTTACTCGATGAACCGTCATTTGGGTAAAGACTCAAAATCAAAAGCCAAACCACTGGTCGAGATGGTCAAAGAGTGGAAGAAGGTCGACGCCACGACCGTCAAGGCTATTCTGTCCTCGCCGAACGCTGACCTGGCGGCCGCGCTCGGGACCTTCCATTTCCGCATTCTACAGGATGGCACGACAGATTTCTCAAGCGCCGTTGGCACCGGTCCGTTCAAGCTCAAACTGTTCCAACCGGGCGTGAAGTCCGTACATGTTCGCAACGACGACTATTGGGGAGGGCCGGCCAACCTCGAAGAAGTCGAGATCTTCGCGATCACCGATACGGCCGCGCGTCTGAATGCGCTGCTCGCCGGGAATGTCGACATGATCGGTAACCTGTCGCCGAAGAATATTCCCGAGGTTGAATCCAATCCGAACGTTGAGCCATGGTCTGTGCCCTCGGGCGCCTACATGGACATTGTTGCCCGCGTCGATCGCGGTCCCGGCAAGAACCCAGACTTCGTACGCGCGCTCAAGCATCTGCAGCGTCGTGATCGTTTCGTCAAAATCGTCATGCGCGGTCAGGGCACCGTCGGTTCCGACAATCCGATCAACGAAGCTTACTCGGATTACTGCGCCGACGCGCCGACGTTCGGCTACGATCCGGACAAGGCAAAGTCACTGCTCAAGAAATCCGGCGTTTCCGGGGCCGAGCTTTACGTGGCCGAGGTTGGTCCGGGGCTGACCGACATCTGCCAGACGCTGCAGCGCGAATGCGCCAAGGCCGGTTTCAAGCTCAATCTCAAGAAGGTACCGAATGACGGCTACTGGGGCGCGATCTGGCTCAAGAAGGACATGTACGTGTCGTCCTGGAACATGCGGCCAACGGCGAATGTCATGATGTCGTTGGCGTATAAATCCGACGCGAAGTGGAACGAATCGTACTGGAAGAGCGAGGAGTTTGACAAGCTGCTGCTGGAAGCACGCGCGACCACGGATGCAAACCTGCGCAAGGAAATCTATTGCAAGTTGCAGACGCTGATTACCGAAGGGTCCGGCACGATCGTTCCGGTTCACCGGAACTACGTCGAGGCCAAATCGAAGAAGCTCAAAGGCGTCGGTCGATTGCCACTGGCTATCATGAATGGTTTCGAGTGGGGGCCAAAAGCCTGGCTCGACGCCTGATCCGGTCCGGCGTTTGAGGAGTCGGCGTGAACGGGCCTGAGTTCGTTCACGCCATTGAACCAACCTGCCAAGACGCGTCGGCGCACACCGAACCGGCTAGTTCGCCAAAACAAGGATTCGTCAAGTTTGCTATCGCTGATACTGAGACGCGTTGCGATCGGATTTGGTACGCTTTGGGTCGTATCAATTCTGGTCTTCGCAGGACTTGAAATCCTGCCAGGTGATGCCGCTGACATCCGAATGGGACAGAATGCGACGGCCGAGAACCTGGCAGCCTATCGCAAAGAACACGGCCTCGATCGCCCTGCTCCCGTTCGTTATCTCTATTGGCTCGGAGAACTGTCAACCGGCGATCTGGGCATAAGCCAGGCCGGTGGCGCGACGATCTCCAGTCTCATCGGAAACCGGCTCTGGAACACCTTGGCGCTGGCCGCCATCATTACGGCGATCGCGGTTCCCCTTTCCGTTTTTCTGGGCCTGCTGGCGGCAACATTTCCGGGCAGTTGGCTTGACCGTATCTTGACGTTCGGCTCAATGGGCCTCAACGCCATCCCCGAATTCCTGGTCGCGACGGTTCTGATTCTGGTCGTGTCAGTGCGCCTCGGCTGGTTCCCGGCGATTGCCCATCCGGCGGAAGGCATGACCACCTGGCAAATGCTGCATGCCCTGGCGATGCCGATTCTGACTCTGACAATCGTTATTGCCGCACAAATGATCCGCATGACGCGCGCAGCCGTGCTCAACGTCATGAGTTCGCCCTACATCGAGATGGCGATTCTCAAAGGCGTCCCGCGCCGCCGCATCATTTTTCGCCACGCCCTGTTCAATTGCATTGGCCCGATCGTCAACGTCATCGCTTTGAATCTGGCCTACCTGGTCAGCGGCGTTGTCGTTGTGGAAACGATTTTTGCGTATCCGGGCCTGGCGAAGCTGATGATCGACGGCGTGCAGACGCGCGACCTTCCACTGGTGCAAGCCTGCGCGATGATCTTCTGCGGAACTTATGTGATGCTGATCCTCATCTCCGACATTGTGTCGATTGTTTCGAACCCTCGTCTGAGGCATCCAAAATAAATCAGGGACTTCCGTCACAATGTCGAACGAGACGAGCCTTCGAAGCAGCGCGACCGACGACGATCAGATTGAGGATGCTAATGGCGTATCTGATAGCTACGATGAGTTGCCAGACGCCCCGCCGCGTCAGGGAATCCGCCTGTCCTGGGTTGGGAAAATCGCGGCATTGATCGTGGCTTTCTGGGTCACGATGGCCATCATTGGACCCTGGATTGCTCCCTTCCATGTCTCAGATGATTTTGCTGCCGACGACATCTTTTTAAGTCCGAATGAGACCAACTGGTTGGGGTCCGACACGTCGGCACGAGATGTGTGGTCGCGCATTCTGTGGGGCGCCCAGACAACCATCGGAATTTCATTTGCTGCGACCTTGCTCGCCTATGCTGTGGGCATAACGCTGGGTTTCACGGCGGCCGTGAGCAAGGACACCTGGATCGATACCATTCTCAGCCGCATCAACGATTCGATCCTGTCGCTGCCGTCGATCATGCTTGGTCTGATCGTCGTCGCCGCGATCGGTTCGACCGTGCCCATCATGATCGGAGCCGCCGGGTTGATCTACGCGACCAGCGTCTTTCGCATCGCCCGCGCGCTCGGGCAGGACATCATGGTGCAGGACTTCGTCGAAGCAGCCAGGGCAAGGGGCGAAGGACTGTGGTGGATCATATCGCAGGAGGTTCTGCCGAACGCGTTCATGCCACTGCTGACCGACTTCGGCCTGCGTCTCGTGTTTATCATTTTGTTTATATCGACACTCAGCTTCCTCGGGCTCGGCATTCAGCCGCCGCTGACCGACTGGGGCAGCATGGTCAATGAAAACCGCGGCGCCGTGTTCCCGGGCAAGAATATCTGGGCCGTGCTGGCACCGTCATTGGCCATCGCCACACTCACGATATCCATCAACCTGATCGTTGACGACATCTCCGCCCAGGCCGGCGGCAGCCTCGCAAAGAAGATGGTGTAATGACCGCAATATTCCAAGTTGAGGATCTGAAGATTGAAGCCCGGCCGCACGATGCGCCGGCGATCCCTATCGTCAAAGGTGTAAGTTTTGAGGTCGGCAAGGGGCAGGTTGTTGCTCTGATCGGCGAGTCCGGCTCGGGGAAGACAACGATTTCATTGTCCTCACTCGGTTACACCAAGCCGGGATTGTACTTTTCCGGTGGCAAGGCATTGCTGCTGGGAAAGGACATGATCACCCTGCCGCCGGAGCAAAAGCGACTGATGCGCGGTGAACATGTTGCCTACCTGGCGCAGAGCGCGGCTGCGACCTTCAATCCTGCTCTCAAAATCGGTGAGCAGGTCGTCGAATCAGCCGTCCTGCATGGATCACTGACGCGCGAGGAAGCTGACGCCCGTGCGGTCGAACTTTATCACGCGCTGGAACTCCCGGATCCGGATCGCATTGGCGGGCGCTATCCGCATCAAGTGTCCGGCGGTCAGCTGCAGCGGCTCATGGCGGCGATGGCGCTTGTTGGTAAACCGGATCTGCTGGTCCTGGACGAACCGACAACGGCACTCGACGTGACAACGCAGATCGAGGTCCTCAAAGCCTTCAAGAAGGTTATTCGTGAGGAAGGTTCAGCTGCCATCTACGTCACGCACGACCTTGCCGTTGTGGCTCAGATTGCAGACCACATTGTCGTCCTCTACGGCGGCGAAATCATGGAGCAAGGCTCTGCCGAGCAGATCATCAGCAGTCCGAGCCACTCCTACACGCGACGCCTGATGGCGGCGGTCCGCCCGCCACCCGCCATAGATAGTGACGGATCGGAAGAGAGCAGCGTTGAGCGTCCTGTTCCCGCGCTCGACGTACGTAACGTCACTGCCGGTTACGGCCGAAATTCGGACGGATCGCCGGTCGTGACCGTTCTGAAAGACATTTCGATGCGCGTTGAGCGCGGCCGTGTGGTCGGTGTCATTGGCGAATCCGGTTGCGGTAAATCGACCTTGGCCAGGGTCATGGCCGGTTTGCTACCGGCGAGCCAAGGTGAGGTATTGCTCGATGGCGCGCCTTTACAGCCCAGTCTCAAAAAACGATCGCGGGAGGAACTGCGGAAAGTCCAGTTCATCTTCCAGATGGCTGATACGGCCCTCAACCCGCGGCAACGGATCAGCAGCATCCTGGGCCGGCCGCTGGAATTTTATCATGGCCTGACCGGACGCAGGAAACGCGAGCGCGTCGCAGAGCTGTTGGATCTCGTCGAGCTACCGCCCGCGTTTGCCAATCGTTACCCAGGCGAACTCTCGGGTGGTCAGAAACAGCGAATTAACCTGGCGCGTGGCCTGGCCGCCGATCCGGAAGTTCTGCTGTGTGACGAGGTCACATCTGCGCTTGATACGATCGTCGGTGCCAGCGTCATTAAACTGCTCATGCGCCTGCGCGACCAGCTTGGCGTGTCCTACGTCTTCATCAGCCACGATCTCTCGACGGTAGCTTCGTTCGCCGACGATCTGGCAGTGCTTTACAATGGCCAACTCGTCGACTACGGCCTCGTGAAGGACGTCCTTTCGCCGCCGTTCCACCCGTATACGGAACTCCTCATCACGTCGGTTCCGGAGCTTCGTGTCGGCTGGCTCGACGAAACGGCCGAGGCACAGCAGGCACTTGCAGCGCAGTTCAAAGCCGGTGTTTATGCGGAAGAAAGTAGCTCGACAACATAGCCGACGTCAGGGGTCTCCGGACTATCGTCAGCTACCCAGATAGGGCAGCACGTAAGTCCGGACCAGCGTATTGATCTGCGCGTAAGCCTCTTCGCCGAACCGTGCCAGCAGCCCGCCGATCAAGGCGGCAACGATCCACGTTGTCCAGCGCGAAAGGACGCGACCGTAATTGGTGTAGACGCGGACCTCGAACACCTGATCGGGTAGCGCCGTTTCGGCCATCAGTCCGTCGCCGCCAACCGTGCGCGCTGAGACAATCAATTGCAGTCGCGAGCGCCCTGCGCGTTGCGGCGTGACAGACCACCGCCAACTGGCAAACTCATCGGTCAGAACGCCGAGTTGGTTCTCGATCCATTGCGTTTCGGGCGAGGCCGTCTCAATGAAAAATCCACCGTCCGGGGCCCGAAGTCGGACCGACATCGCTTTGGTGATGACCAGGTCGTGACGGTACGCGGTGTCATGTCCGGCCATCCCACTGGCCAGATTCTGCAGGTCGGCCCGTGCAATTCTGATCTCGACAACTTCTGTCACCGCATTGCGCATCCGGCGCGGAATGTTCTCGACCAACTGCCCGGGAAGAACTTGATTGGAGACTGGAGCGGGAGGCTCCACCGGGACCGGCAAAGACGATCGCGGCGGCGGTTGCGAGCCCGCCGTATCATAGGGACGATGATGTTCGCCCGCTCCGGGACCGGAGGGCGGCCGCGGTTGTGTCGGCCCGGGACGGGGTGCAGGTGATGGTTGGCCCGGCCTGGGAGCCGCCGACGGCGGCGGCGGCCGGCGCAGCGCGTCGCCGCCAAGGCCGGAGCGCGACCTGGGCGCAGCCCCCGGCGGCGGACCGTGATCGCGCCGCGGTCCGGCGCCGACCGGTACCGGACCGTCTGGCGGGACGGGCGGAGGTACGACGCGCGGATAACCCTGCTCACGACGCGGCGACCGCGGCTGTGGCCGCTCGGGCGCAATGCGGCCGTCCGCCGGAGTGCGCTGCTCGCCTCCCTGTCGCGGCAACGGAGAGGGCGGTGACGTGGACTCGCCGTAGTTGTCATTGCGATTGCCATGCTCGCCGACCCGATCGGGAGCGTCCGCGACTTCAACCGGTGCTTGAACCGGTGGCGGCGGGCGCCGCTCGAACCGCGCGAGTGAATCGTCGGTTTGAAGAGGTCGGGGCGGTTCAGGCTGTGGCGGTTCTCTGACAGGTTCGGCCACCGGCCGGTCTTGTGAGCGATGGCCGCTGCCTGATGGTTGCAGCGGCATGTTTTGGCGGGCCGCCTCGCGTGTCGCTTCGATGCGCTTTCGCGCCGCGGCTAGCGCATCCTCCGTAACGGTCGGCCGCGGGCGACCGGTCTGCTCGCTCGCTGCTTGCGGCATCTCGGGGGCCGGCTGCTCCGGTTCCCGCTCAATAGCCTGCGGAGCAGGCGGCGCCGGGTCGGATTGTTCGGTTTGCTCGTGCGGCAAGGGCGACGACGCGCCAGACTGGGCACTCTGCAACGCCTCGATCGCAGCCTTGAACGTCAATCCCTGGGTCCGCAGCATGTTGGCAGCCGGTGAGCGGCCGTCGCCGATGATCGCGGCCAGGACGATGGCACCGTTGACTTCGCTGCGGCGGCTCTTTTGCGCTGCGATCGCTGCTGAATTGACGATGCGCGCGGCCTCGGCATCGAGTACCGGTTGCGCGGCTTCACCGGGCTCGAGGCGATCCTCCAGCAATCCGAGATAATTCGATACGTCAGCATGCAGCCGCCCCTGATCAATGGTGCAAGCCTGCAGCATCAGCTCCGCCTCGGGATCCTCGTTCAAAGCCAGAAGTATGTGTTCGATGGTAACGAAGCGGTGCGATTGCTCACTCGCATAGCCGCCGGCGCGCTGCAGAGTCGCACGCAGGTTATGCGACATCCCTACCGGATTTTCCGTATCAGGCATCGCCTGCGACATCCAAATGCCCTCTTCGCTTCCGATCTCGGCAGCCAGCCATCACCCCATGGCGGAGCCTGGGATGACATTTCAGCCTTATTTTTCTACCGTTTCTTTTCAAAAAGTCATAGCCCTAGCCGAATTGCCACATCGCAATGCGCGAAGCAGGCCGAACTATCAGCCAATTGTGAGCGAATTCCGTTGCTGTTTGGGTGCAGCCGGGATAACTGCCGAGGGCAAGCGGAACCAATTGGCCAAAAGAACCGGGAAACAACCAATGGCGCCCTCAGAACTCAGCGATTCGACGCAATCCGGCGATACCGCCGTCTCCGCCCATCTCAAGGCGCGCATTCTTGCCGAGGCACTGCCGAATATACTGCAGTACGATGAGCAAACGGTCGTCGTGAAATTCGGCGGACATGCCATGGGCGACAGAAAGCTATCCGACGCCTTTGCGCAAGATATTGTTTATCTGAAGCAATCCGGCGTTAATCCAATTGTGGTTCATGGCGGCGGCCCGCAAATCGCCGCGATGCTTAAAAAGCTAGAAATCAAAAGCGAATTCGTCCATGGCCTGCGCGTCACGGATAAACCAACGGTCGAGGTCGTGGAGATGGTTCTGGCCGGGGCGATCAACAAAGCGATCGTCTCGGCAATCAACAGGCAGGGCGGCAAGGCGGTCGGCATCAGCGGCAAGGATGCCAACCTGATGACGGCTAGGAAAATCACCGAAATGCCTGATCCGGAATCCAACATCATGAAGGCAGTTGATATTGGTTATGTTGGCGAGCCTAGTCAGGTCGACACACACATAGTGGATGTAATTTCAGGTTCGGACCTGATCCCCGTCGTTGCACCGATCGGCGTCACGTCGGACGGTGAAACTTTGAACATTAATGCCGATACGTTTGCCTCTGCGTTGGCAGCCGCGGCCAAGGCGAAGCGCTTGCTCCTGTTGACCGATGTCGCCGGTGTCCTCGACAAATCCGGCAAACTCGTCGAGGAGCTGACGATCCCGCAGGCGCGAGATCTGATCCGTGACGGTACCATCAACGGCGGTATGATCCCCAAAATCGAGAGCTGCATCGAGGTCGCGGAAGGCGGCGTCGAGGCGGTCGTCATCATCAATGGCACCGTACCCCACTGCGTGCTGTTGGAGTTATTGACTGAACATGGTGCGGGAACATTGCTGCGGGCCGAGGCGGCATGAGGCAACGATCGGGTGGCAATCTCACGACCGCGCAACAGAGCCCCAACGGCTTTGATGAAACGCGCGCCTGGGTCTTTGACCTCGACAACACGCTGTATCCCGCCGAGTCCAACCTGTTTGCGCAGATGAACGTCAAGATGCAGGAATTCATCGCGCAATATCTTGGCGTGCCGTTCGCCTATGCACGGCATCTTCAGAAGAACTACTATCGCCAGTTCGGGACGACCCTTGCAGGACTCATGAAGGTCCATCGCATGGAGCCGACCGCATTCCTGGATTACGTCCACGATCTCGACCTCAGCAATGTCCCCGAGCATCCAGAGCTCGCCGCCGCCATCAAGCGCCTGCCCGGTCGCAAACTGATTTTCACGGCCGGTTCCCGCAAGCACGCCGAGAACGTCGCTGGCAAACTCGGCGTTCTGCATCTCTTCGAAGACATTATGGACATCGTCGACACCAACTTCGTGCCGAAAGAACAGAAACCAGCGTTTCAGAAGTTTCTGGCCCGCCATGATGTCGAACCGGACAAGGCAGCCATGTTCGAGGACATGCCGCACAACCTGCTTGCGCCGCATGACCTTGGGATGACGACGGTCCTCGTCTACTCACCCACGCTGGATCACCCGGTTGCGCATGACATCCGAAGCTGGACGGCAAGACCGGATCACATTCACCACATGACCGAGGACCTTTGCACGTTTCTCGACAGCATTGTCGATGGTCCCGAGATCGGCTCGTGTTCCGGTACAAAATAAACCGGCCGGCTCGCGATAGCGCCTGCGATAGGGTGCCGTCACACGTCCCAGCTCAAGAAATTGCGTAGCAGACGCAGGCCGAGCTTCTGGCTCTTTTCCGGATGGAATTGTGTTCCGACAATGTTGTCCTTGCCAACCATCGCGATAATCGGCGAACCGTAGCGACACTCGGCGATCACAGCCGAGCGGTCGACCGGCACCAAGTGATAGGAATGAACGAAATAGGCGTGCAGGCCCTGATCACCGAGGGCGATGCCGTCCAGCAACGCGTGGTCCCGCGCCCGGTCAAGCGTATTCCAGCCCATGTGCGGAATCTTGAGAGACGGGTTGCCGGGTTCGATGGCGGTGACGTCTCCTGCGATCCAATCCAAACCCGCCGTGGAACCAAACTCCAGACCACGCGTTGCCAGGAGCTGCATTCCGACACATATGCCTAGAAATGGGCGGCGCTTGACCATCACCGCCTGTTCGATCGCGGCAATCATTCCCGGCACGGCGGCCAAGCCCGACCTGCAATCGGCGAAGGCACCGACGCCGGGCAATATGATGCGGTCAGCCGCTGCAACTTCGGCGGCATCGGCGGTAACACTGACAGCGATCTCCAGGTTCGCCTCTTCGCCGGCTCGCATCACCGCCTTTTGCGCCGAATGCAAGTTGCCGGAGCCATAATCGATGATCGCGATTCGCTGCACCGCTAGCGTCTCCAACTGGTCGCGCTACGCCAGCCCGTTCGCTTCGGCGGCATGATATCGCCGGACACAGGCTTGGTGGCGGCATCGGTTGTTGACGTTTCAAGGCCGCCGTCCGTGCCAGGCGGCGTGAAGCTGGCCGGACTGACCGCCGGGACGGTCGGCAGCCAGGTCGAAAAGAAGCGGCGCTCGCACTCCTCGTCCGAGCGCCCGGTGACACTGGCGATCTGGCGCCATGCACGCCGATCCAATGTCCAGCGGATCAGAGAGTCGGCCTCGAAGCCGACCAATAGATTGAGCGTCAGGCCAGCCAGAACCAGCCACCCATCGGCAACGCCCAGCAGACCAAATGTGATAACCAGCGTCGACAGCAGGGCGAGATAGCCGGCCAAAACTAACCAGAGCCGATTGACCAGCATCCACACCGGTGCAAATAGCGCCGCCGACCACGAGAAACCATCGCGAACGAAGCGAAGGGCTTCCGCTCTGTCGTCGCGCGCTGACGGCGGATCAGGCGACTCGTGGACCGTGAATGCCCGGATCCTGTTCATCCACCAACCAAACAACATCGGCAATCCCTTGAATCATTGTCCCCACGGCGAGCCCGTCGACCTCAACCCTTCAGCGAGCCCTTGGTCGACGGAACCCGCTCGGCCTGGCGGGGATCGATAGCGATCGCCGTTCGCAGTGTGCGGGCGAGAGCCTTGAAACATGTTTCTGCAATGTGGTGATTGTTCTCACCATAGAGCAAGGCGATATGCAGGGTTAATCCGGCATTTTGAGCAAATGCCTGAAACCATTCACGAAAAAGCTCGGTATCCATGTCCCCGAGCTTGTCGCGCGAGAAACCGACCTGCCAGATCAAATAAGGTCGGCCGGACACGTCGACAGCGCAGCGCGTCAATGTCTCATCCATCGCAAGGTGGCAGTCGGCATAGCGGGAGATGCCCTTGCGATCGCCCAGCGCAGAAGCCACGGCCTGGCCCAGCACGATGCCTGAATCCTCAACCGTGTGGTGAAAATCAATATGCAGATCACCTTTGGCCTTGAGCGCGATGTCGATCAGCGAGTGCCGCGAGAGCTGCTCAAGCATATGATCGAGAAAGCCAACGCCGGTCGCGATATTGTAATTCCCGGTCCCGTCGAGGTTTATCGTCACCTCGATCTCGGTTTCCTTTGTTTCCCGCTTGATAGATGCCTTGCGCATAGCGCTCATATGCTCCAAGTTTTTGTTCCGACCGACGGTTTAGCAGCTTGCCTTGCTGGCCGGAAGTCGGCGCACACGCCCAACCTGCATTCCGGAACCGGCCTGACTTCCAGACGTCGTTCCAACCCGTACTCTTGTTTTAACCGGCCAACATTCCGACATCTCGTCCCATGACACTGTACCAACCTTCCCAGTCTGCCACAGCCCATGACACGAATGGGTGGCATGCCACCACCATTCTCACCGTGCGCAAGGCCGGCAAAGTCGTTATAGCCGGAGACGGACAGGTCAGCCTCGGCCAAACCGTCATCAAGGCAAACGCCCGCAAGGTGCGCTCCATTGGCCGCGGCGACGTCATTGGCGGCTTTGCCGGCGCTACAGCCGATGCCTTCACGCTGTTCGAGCGTCTTGAAGCCAAATTGGAGCAATATCCCGGCCAGTTGACCCGGGCCGCCGTCGAGTTGGCCAAAGACTGGCGAACAGATCGCTATCTGCGGCGCTTGGAAGCGATGATGATCGTTGCCGACGCATCGACCACGCTGGTAATGACCGGAACCGGCGACGTGCTGGAGCCGGAACATCATGTCATGGGCATTGGCTCCGGCGGCATGTACGCTCTGGCGGCCGCGCGCGGTCTGCTCGACTCTGACAACAACGCCGAGGCCATTGCCCGCAAGGCGATGCAGATCGCCTCCGATATCTGCGTCTATACCAACACTAATCTCGTCATCGAGAGTCTCGACAGTACAGCTTAGACTCTCAAACCGACCTTCGAACCCTCGGATACACAGGCTATCAACGCACGACCGGCATGAGCAATTTTTCCCCCCGCGAGATCGTTTCCGAATTGGACCGGTATATCATCGGCCAAAACCTTGCCAAACGCGCCGTGGCAATCGCGCTGCGTAATCGATGGCGCCGACAGCAGTTGGAAGGGCAGATGAGAGAAGAGGTTCTGCCCAAGAATATTCTGATGATCGGCCCGACCGGGGTCGGCAAGACAGAGATCTCGCGACGACTGGCGCGGCTGGCAGGTGCCCCCTTTCTGAAAGTCGAGGCCACGAAATTCACCGAGGTCGGCTATGTCGGCCGCGACGTGGAGAGCATTATTCGCGATCTGGTTGAAGTTGGGATCGGTTTGGTGCGCGATCGCAAACGCGAGGAAGTGCGCGCGCGTGCTGAACATTCCGCCGAAGAACGCGTGCTCGATGCGCTTGTTGGCGAAGGCGCACAGCCGGCGACACGCGATAGCTTTCGCCAGAAACTGCGCGCCAACGAGCTGAACGATCGCGAAATCGAAATTCAGGTCGCCGATACCGGCGGCATGCCGATGTTCGAGATTCCAGGCCAGCCTGGCGGCTCGATGAGCATGATCAATCTGAACGACATGCTCGGCAAAGCGCTCGGAGGGCGCACCAAGCCCCGCCGTGTCACCGTGTCTGACAGCTATCCAATGCTGATCGCGGAAGAAAGCGACAAGCTGCTCGACGAAGAGCAGGTTGTCACGGAGGCGATTGACGCGGTGGAGAACGACGGCATCGTTTTTCTGGACGAGATCGACAAGATTTGCCGGGTCACCGCAGAGGGCGGACGTATCGGTGGCGACGTCAGCCGCGAGGGCGTGCAGCGCGATCTGCTGCCGCTGATCGAGGGAACGACGGTGACAACTAAGCACGGCCCGGTGAAAACCGACCATATATTGTTCATCGCATCCGGAGCCTTCCACGTGGCCAAGCCGGCGGACCTCCTGCCGGAACTCCAGGGGCGGTTGCCGATCCGCGTCGAGCTACGGGCCCTGACGCGGGAAGACTTCCGGCGCATTTTGACCGAGCCGGAAGCCAGCCTGATCAAGCAGTACGTCGCTCTCATGGATACGGAAGGTGTGAACCTTGTGTTCACCGAAGACGCCATCGATGAACTCGCGGACGTCGCTGTGCTGGTCAATGACTCGGTGGAGAATATAGGTGCACGACGGCTTCAAACTGTGATGGAGCGCGTGCTCGACGACATATCCTTCGAGGCGTCCGACAAGTCGGGCCATACGATTACGATTGATGCGGCTTTTGTGCAAACCAATGTCGGCGATCTCGCCAAGAACGCCGACCTGTCGAAGTTCATTCTTTGAGGACGCTCGCCGCTCTCTCACTCCCGCTCATAGCTGTCGTGGCGCCGCAGCCACGACATCGTAAACGGCAACTCGGCCTCGTCACGGCCTTTCGGGACGAGATCGAGAAGGTGATAGGCCGCATTCATCATGTCGAGGCCGCGGGCATAGCATGAGTAGGTGTGAAAGATCTCACCGTCATCGTTGCGATAGAAAATGCTGAGCCCCGGTGCTTCTTCGGACGGAAAGGCGCCGCGTCCATAATTGTAGGCAACTTCGCCGGACGCCAGCTCCTCCTTGCTGAAGGAAACACCAAAATCCTGGTTGAAGTCATTGTGCAGTGACGACACCCACGGGAATGACCAGCCCATGCGCTTGCGGTAATCCTGTAGCTTGGCCAATGGCGCGCGCGAGACGGCAATGAATGCGACGTCGCGGGCGGCGAGGTGAACGATCATCGGATCGTATCCGTCTGCCCAGAACGAGCACGATGGGCAACCCTCTTCCCAATCTGGCCCGAACATGAAGTGGGAGACGATCAACTGACTACGGCCATCGAACAGCTCGGCCAGGCTCTTCGGGCCGTCGTCACCGTCGAACATGTAGTCCTTCGTGATCCGCACCCACGGCAATGCTTGGCGCTCGCGAGTCAGTTCATCGCGGGCCTTGGTGAATGCCTTCTCCTTGGCCAGCAATGCTTTGCGAGCCTGGAGCCACTGCTCCTGATCTACCACTGCCTGATCGACCATCATCTAATACCTCAACTGTTGGCAGGTGAATTCCGGTGTTCAATCATCTTTCGTGAATGGACAATTCGGCATGTCCAACAAGCGCTTGTTGTACGCTTGGACGTTTGCAAAACCCTCCAAGTACCCAAAGCGACGTGCCCAGTTCGTGGCATACCCACTGAAGATGTCGGTGACAGAAAACCTGTTGCCGACAAGAAAGCTGTTGTCGTGCAGATAGACATCAAGCGGCGCGAGGGCGCGTTTGATTTCACGACCGTTCTGGGCGTGAATCGCTTCGATCCGTTGGTCTTCCGGATAGACAAACTTGTTGCGCGCCGAGCTCCAAAGATGTGCCTCGACCTCGGTCATGATGTAGGCGCACCACTGGTCATGCAAGGCGCGCTCCCAGGTCCCGGATGGTGAAATCATTTCCTTTTCAGGATGGCTATCCGCCAGCCAGGTGCAGATCGCGGCCGACTCGAAGAGTGGCCGATTGTTGTCGGTTATGGCGGGCAACTTCCCGAGCGGGTGCACGTTCTTAAGCTCATCGGACCCGATGAGCGCGCGGTCGTTGCGACTTTCATGTTCAATCCCGAGTTCGATCAATGTCCAGTGGACACGCTGCGAGCGTGTCGGTGTGAATTCATAGTGGATGACAGTCATGACAAGTGCTCCTTGAGAATCTTGTAAATTCTAGAAACGTGAGATTTTTTCGACCAAGCGATCGAGGCAACCTGACCAGCCCAACTTGTGCCGATCGCGAGCGTCCGGATCAGCGAATTGTTCATGGGTCAGTTGCAGGCGCGTCAGGTCCCCCGCCCTTCTGAGAAGAACCGTTACCATCGAGATGCGTTCCGGCGTCGACTCCCAAGCCCATGAGAACACGAGCTTCTCGTTCTCGACGATTTCCCGGTACTCGCCGGAGACGCAGTGCCGCTCGCCCTTCGCGTCGCGCATAAGAACGGTGTAGCGCCCGCCGACACGCAGGTCGAAGTCCGGCACCTCACACGTGTAGGTGTCGCTTGGTGCAAACCACTGGACAATCTTTTCCGGATCGGTCCACGCCGCATAGACGACATCGATCGGCGCTTTCAGGTCGCGATTGATGGTTAGGCTCGGAGCTTGCTGTTTAACGGTCATCTTTCACCCTCTTCTTGGGTTTCAGTATCGGCTTCGTTGCGGCATCCCGTTCGACGAAGCTGGCCAACGCATCCAAGCGCTGCTCCCAGAACTTCCGTGTCTGTTCGAGCCAGTCCATAGCGTCCTGCATTGCGTCTGGGTTGAAGCGGCAGTTGACCGTCCGTCCTCGCTTTTCGCGGATCACCAGGCCGGCGTTCTCGAGTACGGCGAGATGCTTCATGACTGCCGGCAGCGAAATGTCGAAAGGTTGCGCAAGCGCACTGACGGACAACGCCTCGCCTTGGCCGAGGCGCGTCAACAATGCCCGGCGCGTCGGGTCTGCCAAGGCGCCGAATGCGCGATCGAGTTTGTCGTCCAATTGCATGCTGCTTTCCATACTTAACTTGTTAGTTAAGTATCGTGCTGACGGCAGCGTGTCAATCCACAATTTCGCGCGTCTGTGCCTCGTTCCCGACGTGAAATAAATGTGCTAATTTCGACATAGTTTGTCGATTATCCGACATATGTTGAACGCGCAGAAAACCGATCAGGGCTTGAGCAGGAGAATACGCATGGAAGAGAAGTTACTGGAGACGTCCGAGGAGCTGTCGCGCGTGGCCTTTGGTTTCATGGCCTCGAAGGCGATGTTCGCCGGCCTCCATATCAACCTCTTCAGCCTGCTCTCGGATGGGCCCAAGACTGTCGATGCTATTGCCGCGGCGACAAAGGTCCCGCGCAATCGCATCCTGACGCTTTCGACAGCGTTGTCGAGTATTGGTGCGTTGAAGCTTGAAGATAACGGTTACGCCAATTCGCCGGCGGCAGAACAATTTCTGGTGCGCGGTGCACGCTTCGATTTCGGCGACTATTTGCGCTACCAAATCGACAAACAGATGTATCCGTTTCTGCAACAGCTCAACGAGGTGCTCGACGGCACCCTCGATCCGGACCAGGTCGACTCCTATGCGCACTGGATGTCGGACAGCGATCAGGCAACTCTCTATAGCGAGTCGCAACATTCCGGTTCGCTCGGACCCGGCCGGACACTGGCGCGCACCGTCGACCTGTCGAACGCCACGCGCCTGCTTGATGTGGGCGGTGGAACCGGGGCGATGACCATTAGTCTCTGCAAAGCTTATCCGGAACTGACGTCGACGATCGTCGACTTCCCGAACGTCGCCGAGATTGGTTGGAAGTTCATATCCGATGCCGACCTGGTCAATCGTGTCAGCTATATTCCCGGTAACGCGCTGGAATCGACCTGGCCGACGGAGCAGGATGCTGTCCTGATGTCCTATCTACTGAGCGGTGTGCCCGGCGATAGAATCAATGAGTTGATGCAGTGGTCGATGAATTCGCTCGAGCCAGGCGGTGTCCTCATGATCCACGACTTCATGGTCGAGTCGGATCGGCGTGGACCGCCGCTGGCCGCACTCTGGCAACTGCAGCACATGGCGTTCACGCCCGACGCTCAATCGCTGTCGATCGCCTGGTTACGCGGAGCGTTGACAGAAGTCGGTTTCGAGATTGAAATGACGGACGATCTCATTCCTGGCATGACTAAGTTGATTGTCGGCCGCAAGCCGAAGTGACGCCGGTCGACGGCGTGCGCGCAGTGCTGGCAGGGGGAAGGCCTTGGACGTCAAACTGGATAGCCTGCTGGCCGGTGCCGAACGCGCAACTGGGACAGCGATCGTCATTGATGTGTTTCGCGCCTTTACGACGGCGGCTGTTGCCTTCGCGCGCGGGGCCGACAAGATCATCATGATCGCCAACGTCGAGGAGGCGCTGAGATTACGCCGGGACAACGTTGGCCAGATTTGCATGGGCGAAGTCGATGGCCGGGCACCTGCCGGATTCGACCTTGGCAATTCTCCCTATGAGGCGACCCAGCTTGATGTCGCCGGCAAAACGATCATTCAGCGGACCAGCGCCGGCACGCAGGGAATCGTCGCCGCCAGCCATGCCACCCGGCTCTATGCCGGGTCCTTGGTAACAGCCTCGGCGACCGCCCGCGCAATTCAGCAGCGAGCGCCGGAACATGTCTGCGTGATCGCAATGGGAGACCACGGCTTGGTGCGCACGGATGAAGATGAGCTGTGTGCGCTTCATCTGCGCAATCTACTGCAGGGCCGCCGCGGCAATCCGCAGGCGGTTCGGGACGTCATCCTGTCGGGCGCCCGTGCTGTCGATTTTGAAGATCCGGACAAACCGCACCTCCACCAAAAGGATCTCGAAATCGCTCTTGATGTCGATCGATACGATTTTGCCGTACACGTCAGTTTGGAGGACGGGCGCCCGACCGCGCGCGCTGAGAGAGCGACGGGCTCGTGAACTCGCCCCTTGCTGCGTAGCCAACAAAAAGCGTTGGTTGACAGTCGGCAACAACTGCGTCACACGCCGCTGTGCAATTGTCAGCGGCAATCAGGGACGAGAAAAAATTGGCTCGCAGCGACTACAAGTTCTTTCATCGCTTTCGCGTTCGCTATTCTGAGATCGACGGCCAGGGGATCGTCTTCAATGCTCACTATCTGACCTACTACGACTGCGCCATCACCGAATATTTCCGGGCCCTGCCGTACGACTACAAAGTGGAAACCGAAACATCGGGAATTGACTTCCACACCGTTCGCGCCGTTGTCGAATATGCGGCTCCCGTCGGATTTGACGAAGAAATCGATGTCTGCGTCAAAGTCGGGCGTATCGGACGATCATCCATCCGGTTTGACTTCGAGGTGCATGGCAAAGATGCAGAAGACCTGCGAACGACAGGCGAGATCGTGTGGGTCTATACGAACCAGACCACGCACAAGACCGAGGCAGTTGACGATCGCCTCGTGTCGCTGATGGTCGGTCTGGATGGCGACGGCATCCGCGCCTGAGCCGTCGCAACCAACGTGGCGCTGATCAACTTGCGAGCGCAAGATCTTCGATTGGCTCGTCGACACC
>JBPCWB010000617.1:0-2526 GCA_051009955.1 Hyphomicrobiaceae bacterium
TAATGGGATGGTCCGGTCGTGCTCCTGCCCTACGAGCGAGTAACGCTTGGATAGGGCTGCCAATCAACGGAGCACGCCATGTCCACGAAATCCACCAATTCCATCACCAACATCGCTGTCGTCGGTATCGACATTGGCAAGAACTCATTTCACGTCGTCGGTCAGAACGAGCGTGGCGTCATCGTTCTGCGTCAGAAGTGGTCACGCAACCAACTTGCCGTGCGGTTGGTCAATCTGCCGCGCTGCCTGATTGGCATGGAGGCCTGTGTCGGCGCGCATCACCTGGCGCGCAAACTGACGGCGCTCGGACACGATGCCCGTCTGATGCCGGCGAAATACGTGCGACCGTTTGCACGCGGCCAGAAGAATGACTTCAACGACGCCGATGCGATTTGTGAAGCGGTGCAACGGCCAACGATGAAGTTCGTTCCGATCAAGACTTCCGATCAGCTCGATCTGCAGGCAATGCATCGCATCCGAGAACGGGCAGTGTCGCAACGCACGCGGATTGTCAATCAGATCCGCGCGTTCATGCTGGAGCGCGGCATTGCCGTGCGTCAGGGCATGCGGTTCCTGCGCACTGAATTGCCGATCATACTGGCGACGCGGGACGACGTTTTATCTCCACGCATGATGCGATTGATCGAGGATCTCAATGCCGACTGGCGGCGGCTTGATGACCGCATCCAGGCGCTCTCCGATGAAATAGGAGAACTGGCAAAACAAGACGCCTGTTGCATACGTGCGATGACGGTGCCAGGGATCGGACCGATCATCTCCAGTGCGATCGTCTCGTCGATCGGCAACGGTGCTGCCTTTTCGAAAGGGCGCGACTTCGGTGCGTGGCTCGGACTTGTTCCGAAACAAATGTCGACCGGTGATCGTACGATCCTTGGCAAGATCTCGAAGCGCGGCAATCGCTATTTGCGCAAACTGTTTGTGCAGGCCGCCTGGGTCATCCTCATCAAACCGCAGAGCTGGGAACGCCATGGTCTGAAGTCATGGATCGAGTCTGCAAAAGCACGGCTGCATCACAATGTGCTCGCGATTGCACTCGCCAACAAACTGGCCCGTATCACCTGGGCCGTGCTGCACGGTGAACACAGCTTCCGGCCAAGGATTGATGCCAATGCTGCGTAGACAAGGCAGGCTCAGGTTCACCAACGAGATGGCCGCCATCCATCTTCGCCACCATCGCTCACCGGATCGGACGAGCGAGCGACGGTGGCTCCGACGGGATGGCTTTACGTAGCCTTCGGTTCAAAAGGGAGAGTAAAACAGTCCAACCGGTTCCCGCCGAGGTTCGCGAGTTGATTGAACAGATGGAGAAAACGGTCTTCCCGGCATCGTCGAAACCTGGTGACCCAAATGGCCTTCGAGGCCTGTCCGCTAATGAGAACGACGGTGCGCTGCTATCCATAGTGGCCCGGAGCGCGAAAGCTCCAATCAGAGGCCTGATACATTGATGCGAGACCAAAACCGCCATTTGAAGATTCAACTTGCAACGCACGACCGGACCATACATCGGGTCAAAAGCGGTCCAATCCTGCAGGCACTCACATCGTCTGCTTACTGAGGTAGACCGGACGTCTGATCGCTCACGTAAAGCACAATTATCGCAAGGGAATTCGAGCTCCTACTAGAGCTCACGGAATGTCTGCTCATGGCCCGGTCCTGAAGAACCCGTACGGAGCACAGGATGCCCGCTACCGGGTTCAGAGCGCGATATATGTTCCAGCCGGGATTCAAATCCCGACCGGCTGGATACCGTGTGATCCGGTTTTGCTCTAACCGTCGCTGCCTTGCTGGGGCTCGACGGTTTTTCCGCCGAGCTTTGCGAAAACTGAATCCGCATCCGGCTGTTTTTCCGGCCCGGGCGGCGGCGCAGGCTGGAGCGGGTTTTCGGCTTCGAGGAGCTGACGTTCTGCTTCTTCCCGCATCTTCGCCATTTCGGCAGCGGAGATGAGCTTGGCGTAACCCTTGTCTTTCGGCTTTTCGTCTTCTTTCGGCGTTGTCTCGCTTGTGGGCATCAGCGTTCCCGCTTTTTCCATCTCCTTGGCGAGTTTCTTTTGCTCCCGTTCGACGCGCGCGCCGGCTTTCTGGACTTCCTTGTCGAGATCGATCTGGCTGCAGAGGCCAAGTGTGACGGGATCCATCGGAACAAGATTCGCTGAATTCCAGTGGGTCCGCTCGCGGATGGCCTCAATGGTCGGCTTCGTGGTGCCGACGAGCCGGATCACCTGCGCGTCCTTGAGCTCTTCGTGATTGCGGATGAGCCAGAGGATAGCGTTCGGGCGATCCTGGCGCAACGTGACGGGCGTGTATTTCGGCCCCTTCTTGGTCTTGACCTCGGGAATCTCGACCTTCGCTTCCGCCATTTTCATGCGGTATTCGGAGTCGGCATTGCCCTTCTTGATCTCATCGCGTGTGAGCTGACCGGAGGAAATCGGGTCCATGCCCTTGATGCCCTGAGCGACGTCGCCGTCGGCGATCCCTTTCACCTCGAGGACATGAAGGCCGCAGAAT
>JBPCWB010000618.1:0-14020 GCA_051009955.1 Hyphomicrobiaceae bacterium
CGAATCGCGAATTCCGGTCGCCGCGCCGTGGTTCTGAACGGGTGTCGGCGTACGGCGTCAGCGCCACTTCTGGCTCGGCCGTTGAATACATCTGATGTCGCGCCCGTTCTCCCGGGCTCCAAGGTGCCGGTCGACAGGTGCAGCCTTTGACGAGCTTCTTGCGATACAAGAACGCGTTCTCCATACGCCTGTAGACCAGACCGGAAACATCACGCGCCTGCTTGATATCCGGTGCATTCGGAGCGGTATAGAAGAGTTTGGTTTCGCCGCCACAGCGCGCCTGGCACTGTTCGGCATCCCGATAGAAGTTTCGGCGGCTCGTCGCCTGGCTGATCGGAAAATAGTAGCCATCACACAGCCTGACGCAAACGGTCCGGTAGCGACGAAATGAACGTGCGGTTTGCAACTGATCTAGGTCTGCCGATGGCGCAAAGGGATTGTCGGACGGCGCGGCTTCAGGTGTGGGCGTGGGCTTGGATTGGGTCAGCCAGCCAAAGACATCGCTAAAAAAACTCTGCGCCGTGGCCTGCGATGACAAAGCCGGCGTGGCAAGAATGATCATACAGCCAGCGACGACATGAAGACATGAACGCAATCTATGCATACCAACACAACTCGAACACAAAAATTCACGAGCGGACCCGCGGTACAGCCCATCTTCGGCCGAACCTAGCCCCCGATACGGATCTCGCTCGAAGTCCTACTAAACGCGATTTTCGCAAACAAAGTCTGAACGGCAACGCGAACACAGACTCAGATATCCGGATTGATCATCGCGGTGCCAGGCGGACGGCGCCATCCAATCGAATATTCACGCCATTCAACATTACGTTTTTGCAGATATCGATCACCATCTGGGCATATTCTTCCGGCCGTCCCAATCGCGACGGAAAGGGCACACTTGCTGCAAGCGCCTCGCGGGCTTCGTCAGGCAGACCGTCGAACATCGGTGTGTGGAACAGGCCAGGTAGGATTGCCGCCACGCGTATCCCGTCCTTTGCAAGATCGCGAGCCACTGGCAATGTCATCGCCTGCACGCCGCCCTTCGATGCGGAATAGGCAACCTGTCCAATCTGTCCATCCTGTGCAGCAACGGAGGCGGTCGACACGATAACCCCGCGCTCGCCGTCGGAGCCGACCGGATCCAACTTGGCCATGCTCGCGGCGCACTGCGTCAGCATGATGAACGTACCAATCAGATTGACCTGAATGACCTTGGCGTAAGACGCCAAGTCGTGCGGTGTGATCTCGCCGGTTTCGCGGTCCTTCTTGAGAACACGCTTGCCAATCGCGATGCCGGCACAGTTGACCAGAATCCTCTCCGGACCGTTCGATGCCCGGACCGTTTCGAGTGCCGCTCGAACATTGTCTTCATTCGTCACGTCACACCTGGCGAAGGTCCCGCCGATGTCCGACACAGTCGCCTGTCCCAACTCTTCGCTAAGATCCAACACACCGACCTTGACGCCATTCGACGCCAGCATACGCGCCGTCGCGGCACCAAGGCCCGATGCACCACCGGTCACCACCGCAGAAAGCCCACTTCCCAGTTCCATAGCATCCTCCTCTGAGATCTCTCTTTGTCGCGTGACTGACAGTTACCGGTCGACGCGGCTGCCACATCAAACGGTCACGATCAACTTCCCTTTGACGACGCGTTCATCCAGGAGGCGGATCGCCTGACCCGTCTGTTCGAGTGCAAAAGTGTCGTGGACATGCGGCCTCAAATGACCCTCATCCACCCACTGCAAGACCTGTTTCATGTTGTCCCGGTGCCGCCCGGGATTGCGCACGACTTCCTGCCCCCAAAAGACACCGACAACATCGCAACTCTTGAGCAGCATCAAATTGAGTGGAAATTTCGGGATCTCGCCTGCCGCAAATCCAACAACCAGATATCGCCCCATCCAGGCCATCGCGCGCAAGGCCGGTTCGGCATAGCGCCCACCAACACAATCATAAACGACGTCGACGCCGCGCCCATCCGTCAACGCGCGCAAGTCGTCTTTGATGTCGGCATCGGAATAGTTCAACAACAGATCTGCGCCGTGCTGGCGACAAACATCCAGCTTGTCTTCGGTCGAAGCCAAGGCAATGACCTTGGCACCCATCAGTTTGGCGATTTCAACGGCAGCCAGTCCGGCCCCTCCGGAAGCGCCCAGCACGGCCACGGTTTCACCGCTCTTGAGGCGGCCGCGATCTCGCAGACCGTGCATCGCGGTGCCGTAGGTCACACTGATCCCGGCTGCGACATCAAAACCGATCGTGGCCGGCATCGGGATAACCGACCGTGCATTGATCGCCAGCTTTTCCCTGGTGCCACCCCAACTGACAAAGGCGCAGGCGCGGTCCCCTCGCGACAAACCGGGCACGTCGCTACCGACCGATTCGATCTCGCCGGCGACCTCGCCTCCGGGCGAAAACGGTAGTTCCGGCTTGAATTGATACTTCCCGCGGGTCATCAAGGTGTCGAAGAAGTTCAATCCGGCCGCTCGAACCCGCATGATAACCTGGTCCGGACCGGCGACAGGCTCTTCGACATCCTCCACCACAAGGGCGTCGGGCCCATCAAGAGACTTGCACAAGACAGCTTTCATAGAGATCCTCTGATCATGGGGACGCGCGGCGCTTGATCGTGTCGCGAAGACTGACCCAATTTTATTTGTAGGCGACCTAACCGTCGCCCTCACAGCAGAAGACTAGACCAGCATGATCGCAGAAGCCTGGCCACCTCAAACGCGCGGATATTTCGCCATTGGCGCCGAACGCATGTCGAAATCGCTCAATCTCGGCAATCTTATGCGCTCAGCCCATGGTTTCGGTGCCAGTTTTACGTTCACCATCGGCGCGACATATAGGGCGATTGAGGCACAGGCCGATACGTCGAAAGGGAGCATCCACCTTCCGCACTATAACTGGCAGTCCCTCGAAGACATGGCATTACCCAAGGGTTGCCGGCTGGTCGGCATCGAGCTTCTCGACGAAGCTGTGGATTTGCCGAGCTTTCGCCACCCCCTGCAGGCCGCCTATGTTCTCGGTCCCGAACGCGGTTCGCTCTCTGGCGATTTGCTCGCCAAATGTGACTACACCGTTCGAATCCCGACAAAATTCTGCGTCAATGTCGCAATGGCTGGTGCCATCGTCATGTATGACCGCATTAAATCCCTGTCGCGATTTGCTGATCGGCCGATCCATGAGGGCACAGCAGTTGAAAAAGTGAAAAAACATCGCCATGGGCGACAATTCGTTCGATCAACGGGGTGACATGCAAAGCATTCCCATCATATATGCTGGCCTTTGAGCACAGGCGAGGAACGAATCACATTCCAGCGAGGAGTCCATGCTGAAATCTGCCAATAAATTTGTCGCACTGACATTCGGCGTGCTGGCCGTCGCCACAACCGCCGAAGCACAGTCCACGAAAGTACTTCAGAAATTCAAAGACTGGGCGCTGTACTCTCACTCGGGCAACCCGGCCGATATTTGCTTTGTGACGGGACAACCGCGTGAATCAAAGCCAGTGGGCTACAAGAAAGAGCGCAGCTACTTCTATGTGTCCTCGTGGCCCAAGGACGGCGTCAAAGCCGAGGTCAGCATCAAGGTAGGCAAGCCGTTGCGGGACGGCAGCGAGGTCAGAATCCAGATTGGCAACTCGCGCTTCACGCTGTTCACCAAAAACGACAAAGCCTTCGTCAGCGACCCGACGCAGGAGCTGAAGCTGATCGACTCCATGAAGCGCGGCAGCTACATGTTCGTTCGGGCAACGACGAACGATGGCACTGCGATTGAGGACGTGTATTCACTGTCCGGAGTGACGGCAGCGGTCAATATGCTGAATCAGGGCTGCAGTAGCTAAGCCCTGTATAAACGTCAGCCTTCTCGGGGGTTTACGCGTAGCTGAACGTATAGCGCGCCGTCGCCGCCGTGACGGACGCTCGCGGCAGTGTAGCCGATGACGATCCTGCGCAAGGCTGGTTCACCCAGCCACAGTGGTACCATACGGCGCAACACACCCCGTTCATCACCGTATGATGCGGACCAGGACGACTGATCCAACGGCATCTTCGCACCTTTGCCCGTGATCACGAGAACCGTGCGGTCACCGCGCTGGACTGACGCAAAAAGAAACCGTTTGAGTGCGGCGTGGGCCTCGACCTGGCGCATCCCATGCAGGTCGATCCGCCCATCAATCGCTTTACGACCCGATTTCAAGCGCTTGGCCGTCTTCTGATCGAAGTTGTTTTGGTCGTGCGCAGCGGATTTCTGCGTTTTTCGGCTCGTCTCTGTGGCGCCGGCACGCAGATCGTTGGCCCGCGGCTGTGCACCCGCCGAACGCTCAGCCGGAGCGTATGTTTCACGTGAATCAGTGATCCGTGGTTGATTTTGCAGCCCTTTTTGCACCTGCTGTGCACGGTCGAACGGCCTCACCTGTCGGCTGAACACGTCCCACAGCGCTTTGTCCTCTTTCGAGAGACTGCCCCGTTTCCCACCCTTACCTGAGCGTCGCGAGGTCATTCGGTCGGCACATCCTTGGGCAACAAGACGAAGAAGTTTCCGCGGTGCTTGGTTCGACCAGCAAGGTCGCCCGCAGCCGCGCCCGTACCGAAGAAAATGTCGCCACGCTCCGGCCCTGTGATTGCTGAGCCGACGTCCTGTGCAATCATCAATCGCCGCAGCGGCGCGGGCGTCTGAGTTGCATGGGTCAGCGTCTCGGATGAGACGAATATCGGAAGTCCGATCCGGTGATAGCTCGCATCAACGGCCAGGCTGCGGTGTGCAACGAGCGGTATATTGCGCACGCCACAGGGCCGCGAGTCGTCTGCGCGACCCAGTTCCTCGAAAAATATAAATGATTCGTTCCACCACATGGCTTCCTGCCCGCGGACGGGGTCGGCGCGCAGCCAATCAGCTAAGGACGCCAATGTGACATCCTCGACAGCCATGACGCCGGTATCGACCAGGACGCGCCCGACAGAGGTATAGGAATAGCCATTCTTTCCAGCGTAACCAACGCGAATGCGATCCCCTGAATCGAGCTCGATCAGTCCGGATCCCTGGACATGCAGGAAGAAAGTATCAACGGCGTCGGCCAAATAGAGCAGTTCGAGATCTTGGCCAGCGAGTTGACCCTGCTCAATGGCCGCGCGCTCGGGACACGTCACAAGGGAACCGTTCTTCTGAAGTGCGTGAGTCAACTGCTCACCGCTAGCGCCGCGCAATGTGTTGTCGACGAGATCGACAAGCCCGGGCGGGCGGCGATAGATCGGAACACCGAAGACGGCCGTGCGATTGCGGGATCCGCGAAGCACCGGTTCGTAATACCCGGTCAACAAGCCGTCTGCATGGTCATGGACGACGCGGTGGGGCACGAAGTTTTCTTCAAAGAAGTGACGCGCTGCCGCCGCGTTGCAATTGTCTGCGTCGAGATCCCGGGCTGCTCCACTCAACTCCCGAAGGCGCCCACAGATGGGATCATCCGCCGCCGAACCGATCTCCAGCGCCTCATGGCAATTGCCGAAAGCATTTAGTGCGTCGGAAAAGAATTCGTTGGTCCAACCCGGAATATCAGCAAACGAAACCGTCTTGTAGATCGAAGATCTCAATCCAAAGCTCCGGTCGGCCCGCCTTCCGCTTCAAGCAACGATTAGCTCGGCGCTTGCGTCGCGATCAACTTCCAGTTCGGATTGGACGATGCCGTATCTCGCGCAAACGTCCAGATATCGGTCACTTCCATGACTCGCTGTGGATCACCGCTAATGACCTCACCATCGCGATCGCGCGTCGCCGAAATCAACTGGCTCAGGAATTTAACCGTAACGTTGGCGTCAGTCCCTTTGAGGTCCGCCTCAATAATGTCCGCCTTGTTGATCCCGACAAAACTTTGATCGACTTGCTCGCCGCGGCTGTCGCGGTCCGAGATGGCTGAGGCAAACCCCTCGAAGACCTCTGAGTTCAGCAGATCATTCAGGAGGCCTTTGTTGCCTTCCGCGAACGCTGTCACAATCATCTCGTAGGCCTGTTTGGCGCCAGACATGAAATGATCGGGATCAAATGTCGGATCACGCTGAGCGATCGACATCAAACCGGCCTCGACGTCTCGATCCTTTATCCCAAGAGACTTCACCCGTTCTTCAAACTCTGCATTCGCCTGATCGTTCGTCGCAGCGGGCTTCAGATCATCGTTTTCGCGGCGCGGCAATGTAACCACCTTTTCGCCCGCTGCCGCCGCTTGCTCGCGCGCTTGGCGCGCCCGCATCTGGCGATCAATCCGCGCCTCATCCTCGCCCGTCCGACGACCTAAGACACTGCGAAGCTTAAGAATTACAATAATCGCCACAACCAGCGACAGCAGCGTGACGATGTCTATATTGCCTTGCATCCTCGTTGGCTTTCCCGCCAGATTGATGTCATGTCATTGATCATTTAAGGACAAACCGGGCAACAATCCAGCCCGGCGCGGTCCTTCGCCGCCGCAGTCCAACACAATCCTGTGTTAGACGTCCAGCCAAGTTTGGTCATCGCGGTTAGCAAGCCAACCTAGAGATAGAGCTTAGCCCTTGTTTACACAAGGTCAATGCCACATCTTCTAGCGATCAGGATTGCCGGATTCCACAATGAGATTAACAATTCTCCTTTTGTTTGTAGCAGTGCCCCTCATCGAGTTGGCGCTATTAATCGAATTGGGCCGGCAAATCGGTTTCTGGTGGACCATCGGAATCGTAATCTTCACCGCGTTTGCAGGTACTGCCGTTCTCCAACAACAAGGTTTACAGACGCTCGGCCGGATTAACGAGTCCATGGCCAGCGGAGTTCCTCCGATCGAGCCAGTTGTCGAGGGGTTTTTCCTGGTCATAGCCGGTGCCTTTTTGCTCACACCCGGTATCCTGACAGACACGGTAGGGTTCCTGCTATTGGTGCCACCATTGCGCCGAATGATGGCGCGTTGGAGCTTTGACCGCATCATGGCCACGGGGTCAGTTTACGTGCGCACCGCGGGTCGTCGGCCTGAATCAGATTCATCGCGGGCAGAGTCGGCTTACCGCCCCCGTCCAGACGTTGGCGATGGCCCGATCATCGACGGCGACTTTCAGCGGGTCGAGGATCCAAAGCAGGATCGCCCTCCGCATCATGATGTTGGACGCGGATCATAGAACTCCCGTTGACTGCCGAAAGGCCCATTGCTGCCAGCTCCGGCCTGTGTTAGCGAGCCCGCAATGTCGCGCGCGGCTCCGCTTCGCGAGGTCGCCATTGACGGCTTCGAAAGAAAGAATGACACATGGCTGACGAAACCACCGAACAATCGAATGGCAATGGAACGAAGACGGAAGAAGAAAAAAAAGTATCCGCACGCGTTGTTGCACAGTTCGTCCGGGACCTATCGTTCGAGTGTCCAAACGTCGAGTCATTGATCAAGGGCCCAGGAGAAAATCCAAACCTCAATGTTGAAGTCAATGTCAACGCCAAGCGGTCCGAAAACGAGCTTTACGAAAGCTCCATCGAGTTCAAAGCCAATGCCACCAGCAAGGCGGGCGTGATCTACGAACTCGAGATTGTCTACGGCGGTATGTTTCACATCCAGAACATGCCGGACAAATCGCTCGAACCATTTTTGCTGGTGAACGCACCGGCCATTCTTTTTCCGTTCTTGCGCCGCATCGTCGCTGACCTGACTCGCGAAGGTGGATTTCCGCCGCTATTCCTCGATCCGATAGATTTCGCCGGCCTCTACGTGCAACGCAAGAAGCGCGCCGCGGCCTCCGGCGAGCAGGAAAAATCAGATCCAAAAGCGATCAACTGATACTGCGCAAATCACGAACACGCTGCTTCCAGATCGCCGAATCGCCAAGGCTGTCGACGAACTCCGCATGGCGTTCGACGTCTTCCTCCGACAGCCTCGCGGGCAGCGGCTTGGCTCGTTGTTCGGCCATTTTTCTTGCGCCGGATCGGCGCTCACCGCGGGCAGAGTTTTGCCCGCTTGACATCAATCCGAGTGCAGCCTGCCGCTCTCCAAGCAGTTCGACATAGACGTCCGCAAGCAACAGCGAATCGATGATCGCGCCGTGCTTGTCGCGTTTGCTGTTGTCAATGCCATACCGCTTGCACAGCCCGTCCAGACTGTTCGGTCCAGCCGGGTGTTTCTTGCGGGCAAGCATCAGCGTATCGACGACGCGGTCCATTTGAATCCGCGGCCGCTTAAGACGGTCGAGTTCCATGTTGATGAAACCGATGTCAAAGCTTGCATTGTGGATGACCAAAGGCGCCTCACCGATGAACTCCATAAAGTCACCGACAACGTCCTTGAACAGCGGCTTGTCATTTAGGAAGTCGTTTGAAATGCCATGGATCGCTTCGGCCTCCGGATGAACCTGGCGGTCCTCCGGATGTATGAATGCGTGATACTCGCTACCGGTAGGAATCCGATTGATGATCTCGACGCAACCGAGCTCGATGAGCCTGTCGCCGTTATTGGCGTCCAGACCCGTCGTCTCGGTATCCATCACGATTTCGCGTTGCATCCGCTTCACCTCACCTTGGAGCCCAGAGTGTCACGCGACCTCGATCCGCTCCGGAACTGCCCATCAGCTCCAGTGCGTTCGGTAAGCCGTGCCTTTGCGCAGCTTCAACGCGGCGACGATAGCATCGACCTCCGCAAAACTAAGCGTCACTTCTTGGCCCGTATCCACAATGAAATCCGCGCGCCGCCGCTTTTCTTCATCGGGAACCTGTCGCGACAGAATCTCGGCGAACTTCTCCTCCGTCATGCCAGGTCGTTCAAGAACTCTTTGACGCTGTACGTCGGCTGGAGCAGATACGACGACGGTCACGTCCACTCTTGCATCGCCGCCGGTTTCGAAGAGCAACGGAATTTCAAGAACAGCACATGGATCGCCACGATCGGCATGTTGTTTGAGAAACGCCTTCTCTTCAGCAAACACCAGAGGATGAACGATCGCCTCCAGTGTCTTGAAGCCGGACGGATCGGCCAACAACGCCTGGCTCAGTTTTTGGCGATCAACTTTGCCGTCGACCGTGGTTCCGGGAAACGCAGATTCGATCGGCGCCAGTGCGGTACCCTCATAGAGTCCATGCACGATCGCATCCGCATCACAAACGCCAACGCCGAGATCGCGAAATCGACCTGCGATTGTTGACTTGCCCATACCGATGGAACCAGTCAATCCGACGATCAGCATTCCACCTCCTGCGGTGCGTTCAAATGCACCACGCTCAAGCATCCATCAGTTGGCGCATTCGCAATTCACTGAGTAGCGCATAGAGCGGCAAACCAAGCACTGTGAAATAGTCGCCATCAATCCGATCAATCAACTGAATGCCGAGGCCCTCGAGTTCGTAACCGCCAACACTTCGCCGCACGGCGTCGCCCGCCGCTGCCATGTACCGGCCGAGGAATTGCGGTGTGAATTTGCGCAAGGTCACGTGTGCAACATCGACATTAGCCCAGACCACCTCGCGGCCATCGGCCAAGACAATGGCACTGTGCAGACTGTGGGTCTTGCCGCACAATGCCAGCAAATTGGCGCGGGCATCGTCATCGTTCACGGCTTTTTCGAAGACGTTACCTTCACACATCAAGACCTGATCACACGCGATGGTCCAGCGCGCGAGTCCACGCTCAGCCACGTCCGTTGCCTTGGTGCGTGCAAGAACCTCGGCCAGGTCATCGCCGCTGACGTCGTCTCCGTCAGCCAACAAAGCCTCACGCACGCTGCCTTCATCAATATTTGCGGCCGCAATTTCGAATGACAAACCGGCTGCTCGCAGCAGTCTTGCCCTCACCGCACTGGCAGATGCCAAGACGAGCCCACCAGACTCTGAATCGCTAACCAGCACCTCTATCGTCCTCTCGCATCGTTGGCTCTGCGGAACGTTCGGCTTCCCGATCACCGTACAGCTTGATAATCGTCGCGGCGGTCTCCTCGACCGATCGCCGCGTGACATCAATCACCGGCCAACCATGCTTGGCACAAAGGCGACGCGAATCGCGCACTTCCTTGGATATTTGATCGCGGTCGACGTAGTCACCCATGTCGCGATCCGCGAGGAAGCGCACGCGGTTGCGCCGAATTTCAGCGATCCGATCAGGCGCCGCAACCAAGCCGACGATGAAGGCATCGTGCTGTTCCTCCAATGACGGCGGCAACGGCACGCCTGGCACAATGGGCACGTTCGATGTTTTGAACCCGCGCTGCGCCAGGTAGATGCTGGTGGGAGTCTTGGACGTCCGAGAGATTCCGAGAATGATGATATCTGCCAAATTCAGGTCGCTGGGCAGGCGTCCATCATCGTGGGCCATTGTGAAGTTGAGGGCATCGATCCGTTTGAAGTAGTCGGCATCGAGCGTGTGCTGCCCGGCAACAACCGGAGTCTGAGGTGCACCGAGGTAGCTCTCGAACACTTTCATTATCGGATCGAGCACATGCAGCGTTGGAACCTGCAGCTCGCGGCAACGCTTCTCGAGTGCTTGTGTCAATTCCGCATTGACGATGGTGTACAGCACCATGCCCGGCGCCGACTCAACTTCCATCAACACACGATCGAGCTGACGCTTTGTTCGTACCAGCGGATAGACATGCTCAATTGCGCGGATTTGCGGATACTGAACCGAAGCGGCCTTCGCGATGGTCGTCAACGTTTCACCAGTTGCATCAGAAACCAGGTGCAGATGGAAAAAGCTCGCCGTCGTATTGGGCATCGTCGATCTGCCTACCAGTTATCCAACACCAGAGTTCACCATCCCGCTCTACGCACCGGAACCTGTGCAGCGGCCAACACAACCATCCACAACTAAACCCTCATGAACGACTTGGCGAGTGGTTCACCACAGCTTCGAAATCGTAGAACTTGTCTTGCTGACGACCCTGATTAATCACCATGTTGTCCACACGACAACACGCGAGCTGTGTGACGACAAGCCACTGTTTTTGTATCCAAAGCGTGGCTCTAAGGTTCCGGCCCTAACAACTGAAGACCGTATTTGCTGCGTATTGCCAACATCTGGACAACTAGCCCAGTGGCACTGAGGCCATCATGAATTACCGCAACCCACAAGCTAAAGAGTCAGAATAAAAATTCTTAAGGACTCTAGAATTGTAGGATTCTATGCCGAACCCATCTTCGGAAATCCCCACACCGGAGTCCTCGCCGTTCCTTGCCGCCCTTGCTGGCAAATCCCAAACCGTGCCGCCGATCTGGCTGATGCGACAGGCCGGTCGCTACCTGCCGGAGTACCGCAAGATACGAGAACAGGCGAATGGCTTCCTCAATCTGTGCTATTCACCCGAGCTCGCCACCGAGGTCACGCTACAGCCAATCCGCCGGTTCGACTTCGATGCTGCCATTCTGTTTTCAGACATTCTGATTGTGCCGCACGCTCTCGGGCAAGATGTATGGTTCGTTGAAGGCGAGGGACCGCGGCTGACGCCGATTCACAGTGTCCAAGAGTTGGAAAAACTCAGCGCGGACAGAGCCATCGAGAAGTTCGATATCGTTTATCAGGCAGTATCGCGCATTCGAGCCGAACTGGCGCCGCACAAAGCTCTCATTGGTTTTTGCGGAGCACCGTGGACCGTTGCCACGTACATGGTTGCCGGCCGCGGCACACCCGACCAGGCACCGGCACGCTTGCTTGCTTACAAGGACCCTGCCGCATTCACACGCCTCATCGATTTACTGGCAGTTGTATCAGCAGATTATCTGAGTGGTCAGATCAGAGCTGGTGTGAACGCCGTTCAGATTTTCGATAGCTGGGCCGGCACGTTGGCCGACGACCAGTTCCAGAAATGGGTTGTGCAACCAACCAAAAAACTCGTGAGCCTGCTCCGGCAGCAACATCCGAACATCCCAATTATTGGGTTCCCACGCGGAGCGAATCTGGGCAGTTTACCGTTCATGGAAGCGACGGGTGTCAACGCCATCAGCTGCGACACGGCCATGCCGCTGAGTTTCATGGCCGGTCCGCTGGCCGCAACTGGAAAGACCGTACAAGGCAATCTCGATCCGCTGCTGTTGGTCGCTGGCGGCCAGCAGATCGAAGACCGGGTCAACGAAATTCTAACAGCGTTGCGGGGCAAGCCCTTCATCTTCAATCTCGGTCACGGCATCGTTCCGGCGACCCCGCCCGATCATGTAGCTGCCCTCGTCGAACACGTTCGGAACTTCAAAGGGTAGTACAAGTTGGAAATCTTCAAGACCCCGGGTGCCCGCGCAGCCTTTGCATTGGCAATTACAGCGCTGATTGCAGTATTACTTATTTTAATACTCGATGATGCTGCCTATGACTGGATCAAGGCGATACATATCATGGCCATCATCTCCTGGATGGCCGGCATGCTCTATCTTCCGCGGCTTTTCGTCTACCATTGCGACGCGGCGCCAGGATCGGAATTGTCCGAGACGCTCAAGGTCATGGAGCAGCGGCTGCTGCGCATCATACTGAACCCAGCAATGATCCTGGCTTGGATTCTCGGATTGTGGCTGGCCTGGAACGCCAATTGGTTTTCCGCCGGCTGGTTCCACGCGAAACTGGCCTTCGCCCTGGCTTTATCGGGCGTCCATGGCCACTACAGCGCCAGCGCGCGGCGGTTCGCCAATGATCAGAACACCCGGTCATCTCGCTATTGGCGCATGATGAATGAAGTTCCGGCACTGCTGATGGTGGTGATCGTTATACTGGTGGTCGTCAAACCGTTTTAGTCTCGCGATCACTTGCCGTATTCTGTTGATCAACAGGCAATTGGCAATACTTCTTTAAAACGACACAGTCATTTGCTATATGAACGACATAAGGACCGGCGGCTGAGAGGTCTGCCGGCGCTTCGGGCACCCACAGATTGCCACGAAGTTCGACTCGGATGTCTTCCATCCAATTTTCCCAATACCTCACCAGGCACGACTTCACCTCTCGCCCGCCCCACCAGGTCGCTGCCTCAATGGAGCTCCTCCATGAGCGATATGAAACTCGAAGAACTTAAGACAAAAACACCCACGGAATTGCTGACCTTCGCCGAAGAGCACGGTGTCGAGAATGCCAGCACGATGCGCAAGCAGGAGCTGATGTTCGCGATCCTCAAGCAGCTTGCGGCGCAAGATATCGAAATCACCGGCATCGGCGTAGTTGAAGTCCTGCAGGATGGCTTTGGCTTTCTGCGGTCGTCAGATGCCAATTACCTTCCCGGACCTGACGATATCTATATTTCACCATCGCAGATCCGCCGCTTTGCGTTGCGGACAGGCGATACGGTCGAAGGCCCGATCCGCAGTCCGAAGGACGGCGAACGCTACTTCGCACTACTCAAGGTCAACCGTATCAACTTTGAGGAGCCGGAGGCCGCCCGGCACAAAGTCCACTTTGACAACCTGACGCCGCTGTACCCGACCGAATGGCTGCAGATGGAGATTGAGGACCCGACGATCAAAGATCTGTCGGCACGGGTCATCGATATCGTCTCTCCTCTCGGCAAGGGTCAGCGCGCCCTGATTGTGGCGCCACCGCGAACCGGCAAGACCGTGCTGCTGCAGAACATTGCCCATTCGATTACGGCCAACCATCCCGAATGCTACCTCATCGTGCTGCTCATCGACGAGCGGCCAGAAGAGGTGACCGACATGCAGCGCTCGGTGAATGGCGAAGTCATTTCGTCGACCTTCGACGAGCCTCCGTCGCGCCACGTTCAGGTCTCGGAAATGGTGATCGAGAAGGCCAAGCGGTTGGTCGAGCACAAGCGCGATGTCGTCATACTGTTGGATTCGATCACGCGTCTCGGACGCGCCTTCAACACGGTCGTGCCATCGTCCGGGAAGGTCTTGACCGGTGGTGTCGATTCCAATGCCTTACAGCGCCCGAAGCGGTTCTTCGGTGCGGCACGGAATATCGAAGAAGGCGGCTCATTGACGATCATCGCAACGGCGTTGATCGACACCGGCTCGCGTATGGACGAAGTCATCTTCGAGGAATTCAAGGGCACCGGTAACTCGGAAATCGTCCTTGATCGCAAGGTCT
>JBPCWB010000619.1:0-4646 GCA_051009955.1 Hyphomicrobiaceae bacterium
CTCGATTTGTAGCTCGAACGCCGTTTTCGGCGATTTGCGCTCATATCTGGTTTCGCCAATCCCTGTAATGGCGCCCTTGCCATTCAACGACATGCACAATCCTCCACCAATCAAGAGCCGAGCGACCGCTGCGGCGGCTCGTGCAGTTCAAATAAAGCAAGACTCATTGGGAACAGCTGCGGTTCAAAACGATATCACAACCTGGAATGCACTATTTCTCCATCCCTGTCCGCCCAGCGGCGCAGCGTACCTTCCGCAAAATAGCCGTCAATGCGAACACTCACATCCAGACTAATCCTCATCAGATTGCACTTGTGGGTGACGCTTCTGTTGCGATGCATCTTCATCCAACGAATAAAGCGTTCTTCCTGCAAGGCTTGACGTCTCGCCAACCGCCACGCCGTAGATTGTCTCAGCAGTTTCAATTGAAATGAGACCTCTGTTCAGGTCACGCTCAACTGCGCTGACGTCGCGCTCATACGGATGACCAAATCCGCCGCCACCGGGTGAACGAAGATGGATACTGCCGCCTGCTGAAAGAGGTACTCTTTCTGCTTTACTGCGCATTGGCGGCACCCAACGCTCGCCACCCGTCTCAAATTCAACCTTGTTTGGCGCGGCTTGCTTGCCACCGTTGACACCGAAGGGCGCATGATCGACCCGGTCTCCCAAAACCGACACAAGGCAATCGGATAGAGCCGTGATGCCATACTGCGTTCCGAAGCCGCCACGGTGTCTGCCGGCACCGGCGGACTCTTCGCGAATGCCGAGATACTGGAACCGAACCGGATAGCGATGCTCGGACATTTCAACCGACATGAAGCCGGCCAGCGAACTTGGCAAAGTGCCATTTGTCAGCCCGTCGCTCTTGGCGCTAGCGCCATAGCCGCCAGGATAGGGATAGACGGCAACATAATACTGCCCGTCTTCGCGATGGCCGGCGACCGTCGTCACGCCTGCCGTCCCAAATGGCGCCGCAGGAACCAGCTCCGGCACAGCTTGCGCGAGCGCACCGAAAACAACATCGATGACTCGATTGATGACATCGGTATAGCCGCAAACGGGAGAGGGATACTGGACCGCCAGCATCGACCCTTGCGGGACATTAAACTCTGTCGGGCGAAACGCGCCTCCGCTGACGGGTACATCGGGAAACACGTGCTTGAGTGCAACAAAACTGAGTGATCGTGTGGTGGTCTCCGCCATGTTTAGCGGACCGGTCGCGGCATCGGACGTCCCGCTGAAGTCGAACGCCATGCTTGAACCATCAATCGTAAGCGCGAGTTGAACGGTCAGCGGCGCATCGACAATGCCGTCATTGTCGAAGTGATCAACAAATCGGTAGGTGCCATCGGGGATTTGCGCAATATGCGCGCGCATCTGAGTTTCAGATCTCTCCATCATCTCGTCGATGCAGGCACGGACCATTGGCGTTCCGTACCGGTCGATGAGCGCGTCGAGCCGGCGGCGTCCGACGTGAAATACATTTGTCATTGCTTCGAGGTCGCCGGCGATCTGGCCAGGCAGCCTCAGATTGGACAGGATGAGTTTGACGACATCCTCGTTGCGTTGCCCACCACTGAACAAGCGCAGCGGTGGTATGATAAGGCCTTCCTGGTGCACCTCGCGGGCTTGCGGCGCCCAGCCACCCGGTACGCTGCCACCGATATCCATCCAATGGCCCGTGTTTGCGAAAAGCGCGAATGGCTCTCCGTCGACGAAGTATGGCGAAACGATCACAACGTCCTGGAGATGGGTTCCACTAATGTAAGGGTCGTTGACGATCCAGACATCACCATCCTGGAAGCCACCTTCTTCTTTGACGTGGCTTAACAAGTTTTGGACGGTGTATTGCATGTTGGCGAGAAACATCGGGAGGCCGTAACCGCCCTGGGCAATCGTCTCGCCGTTGCGTGCATCGTAGATTCCGTGGGCGCAATCATGCATCTCAGAAATAATCGGAGATAGTGCCGCCCGGATCAGATGCAGATCCATTTCGTCGGCAATCTGGTGCAGTGCGCCACGTGTAACAGCGAGCGTGATCGGATCCGGTTTGGGCTTGCTCATGACGTGATCTCCACAATCAGATTACCGAAACCATCGACCGTAGCCGACATATCCGGTTCGATGACCGTCGTCGCGTCGCTTTGCTCAACGATGGCAGGTCCTTGCAATGAATTCCCGGGAAACAGGTCCTGGCGTCGGTAGATCGCTGTTTCAACCCATCTATCGAAGTAGACATCGCGATGTGCGTGCGCTACAGCAGCGCGCGCAGTGGGAGGCTCGGGTTCGCGTGTGATCCGGTTTGGTGGCGGAGCGAATGCAACAACTTGCAAAGAAATGATGATGATAGGGAGGTTCTCCAGAACGTTCCCGAACTCCGCCCGATACGCACGGCGAAAGGCCTCTGCAAGTTGCTCTATTGACCAGCCGCGTTCGATCGCAACGCGCAGTGTGTGGATCTGACCGGCATAGCTCATGTCGGCCGCGCAGCTCAGTTTGCAGTTTTCAATGCCAACGCCGGCAGCGATGAGTTGTTCTTTGCCCGATGTCTCAAGCTGATCGAGCACTTGACCCAACTCGAACTCGGCAAGTTCCTGCACTTGACGCTCCAACGTTTGCGAAACGTCGTAGCGGATATCGGCGGTGGAGCAGCCGGTTGCGCAAAACACGCCCGGCTCCGGAGGCACCAACATCTTGGAGATGCCAACTTCGCGCATAATTGCGCCGCCATGCAAGGGGCCCGCTCCTCCGAAGCTGACGAGTGCGAAGTCTCGCGGATCGAGGCCCTGTTCAACAGAGAGGAGGCGTGTTCGTCCGGCCATGTTGTGGTTGACAACATCGAGGATCGCGCGCGCCGTTTCTTCAAGACTCAATCCCAATGCAAGACCCAGTTCGCCAACCGATTCCCGAGCCGCCTGGACATCGAGCTCAGATTGATTGGAAATTCCGATCGGACTGGACCAGTCGATCCGCCCAAGCACAACATTTGCATCGGTGACTGTGGGGCGGATTCCGCCATATCCGTAACACGCAGGGCCGGGATCGGCGCCTGCGCTTTCAGGGCCGACCTTCAGTATGCCCGCCTGGTCCAGGCTCGCAATGCTGCCGCCGCCGGCACCGATCGTATGCACATCAATCATTGGTAGTTTGAGCACGATCCGAAAGTCGAGCTTGGAGGTTCGCGCAACCTTGGGCTTGCCATCCACGATGACGGCGACGTCAAAGCTGGTGCCACCCATGTCGCCGGTGATCACGTTCGCGTAGCCCGCCAAGCCGGCAATTTCCGCCGCCGCTGCAACGCCGGCCGCCGGTCCCGACCGCACGATATGTGCCGCCCGCGTCGCAACATCCGTGAGAGGAACAACGCCGCCGTTCGATTGCATCACAAGTGGGTCACTCGTGTGTGCCGCCTGTTCAAGGCGCTGACGTAGGCGCCGGGCATAACTGGCGACCATGGGCTGCAGGTATCCCTGAACCGCAGCGGTGCTGGTCCGCTCAAATTCGAAGTATTCGTTACAGACCTCATGCGACAGAACGATTTCAAAATTGGCACCGAGTTCCTGCAGGCACTCACCGGCGACGATTTCATGCAGAGGATTGGCATAAGCATGCAGAAACGCGACGACAACTGCTTCAACGTCGGCCCGCGCCAGAGCTTGACCCAGCTCTCGAATTTCGTCCGGGTCCAGGGACTGCAACACTTCTCCGGTGGCACTGAGGCGCTCATTGACTTCGAACCGGTAGTCACGCGGAATGAGAGGGGCTTGTTCGCCCGTCAATCCATACATGCTGGGTCGGTCGCGGCGCCCGAGTTCCAGGACGTCGCGAAAACCGTGTGTGGTAATCAGCGCACATTTTGCGCCTTTGCGCTCAATGATCGCGTTGGTGGCAATCGTTGTGCCGTGGACGATCAAGTCGATCGATGACGGTGCAACATGCGTCGCCGCCAGAGCATTGAGCAAGCCGATCGACGGATCGTTTGGTGTCGAGGGAACCTTGAGGACGGTCCGTTTGTTGTTCTCTTCGACGCAGTAAAGATCGGTGAATGTTCCACCAACATCTATTCCGACAATTGTTGTCAACGCTCACTCCCCGTCGCGTCCCTTAATCAATTTCAAGATCCAACAGAACCCAGATTGCCGCCTTCTGCCAGTGCAACCCGGCGTGCAGGGTCGCGTAAACGCCACCGGGTAGAGCGTCGTCGACAACGAACTTCAATGCGCGCAGTCCCGGCACTTCATAGCGCCGAACGGTTCCGGGCATGACACGCGCGATCGCACTTTGCGCCACTTCTCTCGTCAGTCCACTTTCGAGCCGGTCGTAGTCGGCATCCGTCATGGTGACGAGTGTGAGGTCAAGCGTGTTGCCCTTGTCACCCGAACGTCCGACTGCGATCGATCCAACACGCATCACGCCGTCTCCCAGATGATTTCCGACTTCACAGCCTCACGATTGATGAAGCCGTCGATGACGGCCAGGTTGGCTCGACGCTCACTGCGCACACTGCCCCCGCCTGCGGGACCCGACAATGTCAGCGCGTAGACCTCATCTTCAATGATTTGCGCCATCTCGGCATCACGACATCGGGCCGAGACATGGACACGCACCTCTGGAACACGATTGGACGCAGGTGTTGATGCCGG
>JBPCWB010000620.1:0-3076 GCA_051009955.1 Hyphomicrobiaceae bacterium
GCCTCAGCGGCATCAAACCATTCGCCTTGGAGCGGCGGGTCGGCCTAGCGTTTCCGGGAACCAACAAAGGCCTGGCCCACGCCAGGCCTTTTTGTTGCCTCGACACATGTTGAACGACTAACTTGGAATTTGTGGATCATCGGGGATATGCGATGCAGTCGATAGCGGATTTTGTCTACGGTCTTGGTCCTTGGAACTGGCTCGTTTTGTCAGTTGCGCTGTTTATTCTCGAAACAATTGTGCCTGGCGTCCATTTTGTCTGGTTCGGCGTGGCGGCGACCGTCGTCGGCGTCCTGGCCTTGTCGGTCGACGTCACTTGGCAACTTCAGTTGATATTGTTCGGTGTCATCGCGCTGGTGTCTGTCGTATTCTTTCGACACTATGCGAAACCCTCGGCGGCGCCTTCGGACCAACCCGACCTGAATGTGCGAGGCAACTACTATGTTGGCCGTGTGGTCACCATCGAGCAGGCAATCGAATCGGGGCGTGGACGGGCGCGGGTCGGCGACACCTTGTGGTCGGTCGAAGGCCCCGACATGGCATCGGGCAGCCAGGCAAAAGTCGTCGGGACGAAGGGCACAGTCTTGATTGTCGACAAGGCCGATTGAGAACGAGGCGGCCCGGATCGTCAGTCGGCATTGCTCTCCGTCGGTCGCACTAAACGTTGGCGCCTGCACCCCTGCGCTGCACCCGACCGGCCGGTCGCGGGCTTACATCAGATCCGGAATGAAGACAAAATCGTCACTCGACAGCGACGAAGATTGCAAATTGGTCAGGGTGATCTGTTGATCGCCATATTCCACAACGGTATTACCGCCTTGGTCGCTGATTGACAGGTCGGCGATCGACGTCGGTCCGGCGCTGGGGTAGAAGGCCAACGTGTCCTGACCGGCGCGAAAGTCAGTGATCCGGTCCACTCCCCAATTGCCGAAAAACTGAAAGACGTCGGATCCGGAGCCGCCAACAAGCGTGTCGTTGCCGGCGCCGCCAATCAGGACGTCATTGCCGCCGCCGCCCCTAAGATCATCATTTCCGCTACCGCCGTCGAGGCGATCACTGGCGCCGTTGCCGCGGAGCTTGTCATTGCCATTGCCGCCATTGAGGTCGTCTTGACCGGAGCGGCCCTTGATGAGATCGGCACCGTCGCCGCCAAATAAGATGTCGGACCCTTTAGAGCCGTAAATTTTGTCGTCCATGGCGCTGCCGACAACCGTTTCGATATCCACCAGATCAGCGATGGCAGTCTTCGCTGTTGACTTGGAAACCGTGTGCTGACCGGATGTCAAGACCTGGTCGCCGGACAGCTTCAGGTTGACGTAGATCGCCGCGGCGGCCGCAGAAAAATCTGCGGTGTCGGAACCCGGGCCGCCGTCGAGCCGGTCATAGCCCGAAGAGTAACGGAGAGTGTCGTCGCCGATGTTGCCCGACAAATGATCATCTCCGGGTCCACCGATCAGTGTATCGTTGCCGGCATTGCCGGCGAGGCGGTCGTTGCCGCTACCGCCTGAGACGACGTCGTCGCCATCACCGGCCGCGAACGTATCGGCCACATCCGTGCCTGTGACCACATCATCACCCGCCGTGATGACCCAGTCATAGACAGCAACGTCGAGATCATTCGCTGGCGTCTCCTGGCGGGCGCCGTCGACGATTATGTCCGTTGATATGATGACGCGATCATTTTCCGCCGCTGCATCATTCCAATCCTGCACATAATTCTTGATACCCAGCTGGCTTCCCTGGCCATTATTACCGGCCATCGTATTGTTGCTCAGTTGTGCGCCGACAACGCCGGACAGCAGCATGCCGTGATAGGTGTTGCCGCTTGCCGTGACATCCCCAATTGCAACCGTATCTGCATGCTTGATTTCCAGACCATAGCGCGCGTTGTCCGAATAGGAGCCGCCGGAAATCGTGATGTCCCCAGACCAAGACCGGATTTCGTTGTCGCCGGTCTGAACCACCAGGCCCGAGCTGCCGTTGGCATAGCTCGTATTGTTGTCGACCACGACGTCGCGGGAACCCGTAACGATGTTGATGCCGTGACGGCCGTTTTCGTAGGCGACGTTATTGGAGAGGAGCACGCGTTCGGAACCATCAATGGTAAAACCGTCGACACCATTGTGATGGGCGATGGAATTGACGATCTTCAAGTTGGTCGTGCCTTCGTGGGGATCAAATCCGTAGCGTGAAACGCTGTGAATTTCGACGCTATTCAATGTGATGTTCGTGTCACGCAGTCCACTGTCGGGACGCGAACCGGAATAAAATCCATCCACGTTGCCCGTCGTATTCGCTTGGTTCCCATCCACGCTGAGATTGCGGATCGTAACGTTCTCTGTTGTCTTGTAGCTGCCGTCGGGCAGCGTCTGCCCGGAATCCGTGCGCACGATGCCCGTCACGGCGTTCGATCCGTCAGCCAGCCTGAGAACCGTCTCGCCCAGTCCAGCACCCTCGAATGTCGTGTTGGAACCAACGCGTAGCGCCCCGTCGGCGGCCACACCGGTTCCGGTCACGGTGACTGTTCCGGCGGACAAAGTCACGCTGCCGCCACCGCTGTCTGCGACCGTATCAAGCGCCGCTTGGATGGTTGCCGTCTGGGCGTCGGGCGTCATCTCTGCCGGGATATCGAGAACGATCGGTTGCTGGCCGGTAATCTGGTAAGTGACCGTCGGCATAGGGCAAGTCCTTGAAATACTCGGCGAACGACGGATCTGACCAACGCATAGGCATGTGCGTCCGCGCTACCGCGGTGCAAGACCGAGGCCAATTGGTTCAGGCGCGGCCGATACGCGGAGGCAAGACCTAAGGTCTCTCCGGTTCGCGTTGGCTTTGGCCGTGCGAGGTGGTTAACACTGCAATTCCGTGGGTAAGCGTGTCCCTGTCTCACTGGCCAGGACGGCAGTTGGCTCTTATGGTGCAGCCCGACCGAGCAAGTGATGACAGCACGACCACGCAACGCGGCCGGCCAGCATGCCTCGGACGACAGAGGGCACAATCGGAAAGTAACTGAGCATTGAGCAGAAACGCTGTAGGACGGACCGTGAAACCGGGTCGACGGCGGCGGTTGTGGCAC